>JAWLDL010000025.1:0-13101 GCA_041686675.1 Spirochaetia bacterium
ATTGCGTTCTTCGCCGGACATACATACCTCTGAGTTGTTGCTTTGACGGAAAAGTACTCAGGCGGCATCGAGGCGTCAAGCGCGCCGCACAGGGCGCGATTCGCCCCGTGCTCAGGTAGCCTTGCCGGCGAGCTCGAGGATGAGCTCCACCTCGCCGCGACTCACCTTCATCTGCCGGGCGATCTCATCGACCTTCCAGCCCTGTCGCGCAAGCTTGATGACCGTCTCCCGGGCGCTCATTGACGGAGCCCCCTCGCCTTTGCCGGTGGAGCCACCGGACTTGCCGTCCTCGCGAAGGAGGCTGCCGAGGAGCTTCACCTGCTCCTGGGCCTCGCGCCCCACCTCTTCGAGGCGGGTTTCGGTGCGGGCCAGCCACTCACGTGCGGTCTGCAGCTCCTGCATCCGCGCCTCTATGTCGGCGAGGGTGTCGTCGAGTTGCGAAACCTGCTTCATCGCCTGATCGGCGTCCTTTTTGTGAGCCGAAAGGTCCCGCACCTGCGACTCGAGGGTCCCGATCTGCTGCGGAAGGTTGCGCAGCTCCTGATCGAGGGATTCGAGGCGTTGCTCGAGGTCTTCGAGCTGCTGGAAGTTCTTGTCGACCCCCTGGGTGGTGACATCGACGATGCTCTTCTTCTTCTCGAGGCGGTCGTAGCGTTCCTCGACCTGCTTCTCGATGTCGTCGAGCCCGCGGAGCTTCGCCTGCACCGTCTGGATGGTATCGTCCGTTGCGGTAAGGTTCTGAAGCTTCACTTCCACCGCCTGCGACATGCCCATGAGCTTCTTGAAGTCGTCCTCGAGCGCGTCGATGCGCCGCTTCTCCGAGAGGAAGCGGGTCATCTTCTCCGTGGCCTCGCCCGACAGCTTTCGTATCTTCGCGAACTGCGCCTGTATCTCATGAGCCTCGTCGCGCTGAGCCTCGACCTTCGAGAGCTCGGCCTTGAGATCCTCCACCGTTTCCTGCAGCGAGATCTTCAGTGAATCGGCCCGCTCGAAGATCTTGGTCTGCTCGACGAAGTTCTTGGTGCGCTTGTCGATCTCTTCGAGCCGCACCGAAAGGATCCGCGCCTCGTCGTCGATGCGGCCGAACAGCTTCTTCTGCATGCCGTCGAACTGCTCACGTACGTCGGAGACCGTGGATTTGAACTCGTTTATGCGCTCCTCGCTCTCGGAGGCGACCTCCCCCGCACGCTCGGTGAGCTGCTGCTCGAGGGTGTTGTACTGCCTGCGGAACTCCTCCATCGACTCCTTCACCTGTGTGTCGAGATCCGCCCGCAAGGACGAGACCCGGTCCCGAAGTGTCGCGAGATCCTCCCGCATGGTGTCCCGCTCCGAGGCAAGCTTGCCGAAGAGCTCCTCTTTCTCCTGCTCGTACTCACTCTGCATCTTTCGCACCGATTCGCGTATCTGATCCTCGAGATCCGACACGCGGCCGGTTACGGTCTCCTCCGCACCCTTGAGGTCGTTCTCAACGCGCGCCCGCCACACGGCGGTATCGGACTTCGCATTCTCGACCGAGGCGGTCAGGGCATTCGTGCCCTCCTCCACCTGCTCCTGCAGCTGCTGTATGCGACCGTGCAGCTCCTTCTCGAAGCGATCGATCTGGTCGGAGACCTGCTCCGAGTGACGGGCGAACTCCTGCTGGAAACTGCGCTCGGCGCGCTTCTTCATTTCGTCGACTTCCTGGCGGGTACTCTCCTCGAAGGACTCGATCTGGCCCTCCGAGCTCTGGATGCGAGCGGAGACGTTCTGCTGGAAGTCGGAGACCTGCTGCTCGAACTTCTCGAACTGGGAGTAGAAGCGGCTCTGCAGATCGGCGAGGCCTGTGCGCAGCCCCTCGGTGTACTGCTGCTCGATACTGGTGCGATCGCTGCGGAACTGCTCGGCAAGCTCCTCGATGTGATTGTCCACGCCCTGCTGCCATTCCACGAGCTTCTGGTCCATGGCGATGCTTCGGCTCTTGAGATCACTCAGGAAATCGTCCTCGAAGCCCTGCAGCTTCTCCGAGACGTTATCGTATGCGCGGCTCTTGAGGTCCTGGATGCCCGTTTCAAGCTCCTGCATCTCGTTGCGGATTCCCTCCATGACCTCGCCGGCCTCACGCCGATCTTCCTGGCGACGCTCCTCGAGCTCGCGGCCGAAGGCGGCGAAGTCTTCCTTGATCCGCTCCTCGGTGCCTGCCATGGCCTGTCGGAGCACGCCTTCGAGGTTATCGAGGTCGGTGTTGACCTGCTCGAGCTTGTTGAAGCGGTAGGAAATCTGCTCCTCGTAATCGGAGAGGCGGTTCTCCACCTCACCGAGCACCCGCTCCTCGACGCCTTCGGTAGCCCCGGTGAGCTTCTCGGAGAGCTCGCTTCTGACTTTCGCTATTTCGTTTTCGAGCTCCGACCTGCGGGAACCGAGCTCCCCGCGGAGGCTCTTGAGCTGCTCCGCGTAGTCGACGCGGAGTTTCTCCACCTCGCCGATGCGATCTCCGAAACGCTGCTCGAGATTGGAGAGGCTTTCTCCGAGCCCGGTGACCACGCGTTTCTGCTCTTCCTTCCAGCTCTCGGCGGCGGTCTGTATCTCCTGCACCGACTCCTGGACGTGACCGCGCAGTTCGGCGAGGTTGCCTGCGGCAAGCTCCTTGACCTGGGCCCCGACGTCACGGAAACGGGTCTGTATGTGTTCCTTGATTTTCTCGAGGGCGCTGTGCTCGAGCTTTTCGCCGCGGGCGGCGGCGCTCTCGAGGCGCGCCTGATAGTCGGCCTCGACCTCCGCGAATCGGGAGGCGAACTGGTCGACCGAAGCTTTGAACTGCTGAACTTCCGCCCGGGCGGTCTCGTGGAGCTCCTCGTGCAGGCCGCGTATGTCCTGCTCCACGGCCCCGGCAAGCTCCTCACCGCGTTCGCGGGCCCTGCCGACCTGCTCCTCGAGACCGCGCACCTGCTGTTCGGCGGACTCGATGTCGTTTCGGATCTCCACGACGCGGTCGTCGGCGTGCTGCACCGCACGCTCCTCGGCATCCTTGAGAGCTTCGACGTTCCGCGCCTCGAACTCGTCGACGATCTCCGGGATGCGGCCCTCGAGCTCCTGCAGCTGTGCCTGAGACGATTTAATGCGCTTTCCGACTGTGTCGATGTACTCGGATTCTTCACGGATGCGGTTGATGTTTTCCTCCGCCTGGGAGGTCATCTTCATCAACTCATCGAGCGCGGTGTCGTAGTCGCCGATGCGCGTTCCGATCCGCTCTATCTGCGAAGCCCGTTCATTGAGCCCGTCCTCGAGGCTCTGGATTCGGTTGAGCACCTCGCGGGCGGCCTTCTGATGGACCTCCAGCTCGATACCCATGTCCTTGATCTGCGTCGCTTTCTCCTCGACGATTGAGTCGAGATCGGCCTGGACGCGCTCTGCGTACCGCTTCACCTTCTCCAGAGATCGGTTGTTGCGGTCCAGTTGCCGGTAGATCGCGAGAATTACAAGAACAATTAATAGGACGATGACATTTCCGGCCGAGAATACCATACGTTCCCACTCCCAGTTATATGTTCTCTACGCTATTATATACGACATTTGGACATACTGCACATCATAACGCGCGATTTTCTCAACGGATTTCGCCGTCGAGAACCCATTCGGCCAGCGTTCGGTAGCGAAAAAAGGATACATCCGCCGCGGAGGCGTGCTGCGGCCGTTCGGTGAGGTGAGCGGTGTGCATGCCCACGGCACCCGCGCCGAGGACGTCGTAGGCATAGTTGTTGCCGACGTAGAGCGTCTCCCCCGCCGCACTCCCGAGCGCGTCGAGCACCGCACGGAAGGGCTCGGGGTGCGGTTTCAGATACCCGACCTGCTCGGCCTCGACCCGTGCGTCCCACAGGCCTTCGAGTCCGAGACGGCGCAGCTTGTCGCCGAGTGGAAAGTCACTCAACAGGCCGACCTTCATCCCCGCCTCCCGGAATCGCTCGACGGTCTCCCGCACATGGGGAAAGCGGGGAACCACACTGAGGACGCGCTCCGCCTCGGTATAAATGCGCCGGTTTATCAGGATTCTCGCCGTCTCGGAGTCCACCCCGAGCTCCTGCGCAAGCATTCGTGCCTGCAGGTCGTAGAAGTCCTCGATCGGCCGCACCCGGCGTATCGCGCGGCGCACGCGGCGGAACGCCCGCATGAGCCGGGGGCGAGAGAGGAAGAAGGGCACGGAGGCGAGGTACATCGCTGCGTTCGGATACAGTGTTCCGTCTACATCAAAAGCTACGGCGCGAATCGGCATATGCTACCGAATATCTTCCCGCTGCACCACGAGCGTAAAGATGCCGGTGGCAATATCCGCGTTCGGGGCGGTCGGCTCGAAGGACCACCCTCGGATGCGCCCGCGAAGCTTCTCCTTCGCACTCAGGTAGCCCGAGCCCTGCTGAAAAATGATCGATCCCGGCACGACGTTTCCACGCTGATCCACCTCGAAGACCACCACGAAGCTTGCCTCCGCGGGCACCGACCCGCCGAAGTCCGCATCGCTGAAGAAGTCCTGGGGCACGGCCGGCGGGTTCGTAAGCTCCCGATTGCCGGTGCCCACCCACTCGAAGCGGCTGTCGCCCGGGGCGCGGTCCTCGGTGGTGGGCTCCTCCTGCGAGCCGGTATCCGGGCCCTCCCGCGGTGCACGGTCGGTTGCCGGGCCGTCGCTCGTGCGTCGCTCGAGGGCTTCCGTCACATCCTTGAGTCTGCGGCGGAAATCCGGATCGGTGGCCACCTTCTCGGCGAGGCCTTCCAGTTCCTCCCCGCTGACCCCCTCGGTGGATATGCCTGCATCCTCAACGGTCTCGCGTGGTCGGGTAGCCCAGTCGGGGAGATCGGCGTCGGCCGCGGTAGCCTCCGCCTCGGGGCGCAGCCGCCCGGTCTCATCCTCGGGCGGCGCGGTGCGCTGTCCGGCCCGGCCCTCCCGCCCGTCGGGAGCCCTGGGGTCGAACTCGTCGGTCTGACGCTCGCCGGCGAGGGGATCGGCGGGTGCGGACGTTCCGGTGTCAGGAGCCGGCTGCCGCGCCTCGGGCTCCGCGCGGGCGGGCGGCTCGCTCTGCTGCGCTGTGGGGGGTGAGGGCTCGTCGGGTGCCGGCTCCTCCGGCGCGGGCCGGCGGGGCGACGGCTCGGCGGGTGGGGGATCCTCAGAGGGCTCATCTGCGGGAGATTCATCGGCACGCGCCTCGGGCCGGGTCTCGGCCTCCGCGATCCCCTCCTCCGGCTCCGGCTCTTCCTCGATCGGCTCCATCTCCACGTAGAGCGGACCGGTGAACTCCGGCAGGGGCGCAACCCGCCAATCGCCGAACTGAACGATGAGAAATGCGACTGCGTGAATCATCAGACTGACCGCGAGCGCCAGCCAGAGCCGCTCCTTCTCCTGTGTGATCATTCGCCCTGCTCGCTCTGCTCCTGCAGCGTGCTGAGGTTCACCGCACGGAATCCGTTGTTACGCAGCATGTCGAGCACCGTAACCATGAGCTCATAGGAAACGTTGCGGTCCGCCTCTATCACGACGCTCCGCACGCCACCCCGTTCCTCGTCGGCCGGTATCTCCTCAGCGTGGACCGCGAGAGCTTCGTCGAGGTCCTCGAGCGCATACTGCTCACGATTGATATAGACTTCCTCGGGGCCCACCACCGTCACCACGAGGCGGTTCATCGTGACCGACTCGGACGAGGTCGAGGACGGCAGGTCCAGTGCTATACCGGGTGTGGTGATGAAGGTGCTCGACACCATGAAGAAGACCACAAGCTGGAAGATCACGTCGATCATCGGGATGAGATCGACCTGGGCCTCCGGCTTGAGCCGCCGCCTAAACTGCATCGCGCTCCCCCTTCAGCAGGAAGACCATCTCGGTGACGCGGTTCTCCAGCTGAATGATGCGATGGTTCACCTTGCTCACGAGCGCGTTGTAGAAGATGATTGCCGGAATCGCCACGATCAGCCCCGCCGCCGTGGTAACGAGAGCCTCGGAGATACCCTGCGCGAGCAGCGCGGGGTTTCCCCCTGCGGCGGCAAAGTCGCCGAGGACGCCGAATGCACGAATGTTGCCGGTAACGGTCCCGAGCAATCCGAGCAGCGGCGAGATGTGCGCGATGGTCCCGAGGAAGGAGAGGTAACGCTCCATCCGCGGAATCTCGAGGTTCGCGGCGTCGGTGATGGCGGCCTTGATGGTCTCCTGAGAGTGATCACGTTTCTCGATGCCCACTTTCATCAGGTTTGCCACCGGGCTCGGGTTGTTCTCGCAGATGCTCAGCGCCTCGTCATAGTGGCCCTTCTCGAGGGTGGAGCGAAGGCGCTGGATGATCGTGTCCTCGTCTCCGCGGATGCGACGGAAAAACAGTAGCCGCTCGACGATGATCACCACCGCGATCACGGAAAGAACCAGAATCAGTACGAGGATCAGTCCTCCTCGGTCCAACAGGGTCAACATAGGTACAGCTCCTTAACTATCAGAGAGAAACTCGTGTCTTGATAACGACCCGGAAACCCGGCTCGACGAAGGGGAAACCCTCGGTTGCCTCGCCGCCGTAACGGGCGCGCCCGTCCGGCATCAGTGGCGAGAGCACGTCGAGAACATCAGTCGATATACGAACGGCCTCGCTTACATCGATGTAGGCCGACAGATCCAGCTGGGGCATTTCCACATCGTCATAGAGCTCCGCGCGCAGGTCGCCCCGCGCGCCAAGGGTTTCATCGGCGTTTCGAATGTCCACCGCGAGCCGGCCGGCGTGAAGCGGATCGATCTCCGCCCGGTCGAGGAGAAACGACTGCCATCCGGCCTCGATGCCGACCGGGGCGAAATCCCATCTCATGCTCGCCTCCGGCGTCACCGAGAGGCGATCCTCCAGCGTGTAGCCCGTCTCGCCGGCGGCGGGAACGTAGCCGAGAAGATCCGGCACGTTGTGCTTCCAGGCCGCACGCCCGCTTACCTCCGCGCTCAGCGGGGCATCCGGGACATCTATGAGAAGCCCGGCGGTGGCGTACCACTCCTCGTACCATCCGGGGACATCCCCGTCATCCGCGGTCGTGGCAAAGGTCGGTGTCTCCTGCCAGCGCTCACTGAAGCGCACCGGAGCCGCCTCCATGCCGCCACCGAGGCTGAGGGTAAGCGCCTCCGCGGGCGTCGCGCTCAAGCGCAGCGAGAAGGGAACGTAGACGTAGTCTTCGAAGGGCCACAGCACGCCGACCTCCGCACCGGCGGAGACCTGGCGTCCGAGCAGAAGATCCGCGCCGAGGGAGAGGCCGAGCCCCTGGGCAAGGCCGTCTTCATCGTCGTCGAGGTACCGCAGTAGATACTGCGCATCCGCGTAGAAGGTTCCCGGTGTCGTTTCCACGCCCACGCGCGCCCCCGGATTCAGGAAGCTCTCCGCGCCCGCCGGGGCCTGTGACTCGTCGGTTACCGTGCGCAGACGCTCCGCGTAGCCCCCTTCGATCCGGGGGGAGAAACGGTAGCGATCTCCAAAGGGGATGTCGAGCTCCACATTCGCATCGAGAAAGCGTGACTTCGTCGAGAAGAAGGTGGGCTGCCCCTGCAGGCCCCGCTCCTGCTCGATGAACCCGCCCTCGAAGCGGGTCGTCGTGCGCTCTCCGCCCTCGATCCACCCCGAGAGCTCCTCCGTTCTATCGAAATAGCCCGTTCCCGGCTCCTCGAAGTTGTATCCGTCGCGTCCGTCGTGGGAAAACTGCAACCGGAACCGCGGCTGCTCTCCGAGCCGGTAGAGCGAGAGCGAACCGAGAATCTCGTTCATCGATCCGAGGCCGAGCACCGCGTCGCTGTAGAGGGACACACCCGCCCCCGCATCCGTCGCCACGGCTGCGCCCTCATCGAGCCCCGGAACCTCGAAGGCCGCCGGGGAAATGGCGAGCTCGTTCTCGGTCGGGAGCGGGATGCCGACATCTCCGAGTCGGGCCTCAGCTGTCTCGGGAAGCTCGGCCTGCACCCGCTCGAGCTCCGCCTCTTGCACCTGCAGCAGGAGCTCGGGAAGCTTGATCTCGGTATCGTCGGGCGCCTCGGGGCCCGCTGTCGCCCCTCCGCGCTCGTCCTGGGCCGACAGCGGAACGGCGAGGCCGAGGCTCAGGATAGCCGCGAACACGGTGAATACCGCACATGCGGAGATGGAACGCACCATCATCGTGCCTCCTCCTCGATGAGCCGGCGTGCCTGCGCGGTCCATTCCGACTGCGGGAAGCTCGACTCGAGTCGATCGAGGATACTCCGTGCCTCGGCCACGCGATCGGCGAGTACGCTTGCCTCGGTAGCACGATAGAGCGCCTCGGCGGCGCCGCCGCGGTCCGACGGATCGGCGGCCGCCGCGTTCAGGAATGCCTCCCGGGCCTCACGCGGTCGGGACTGGCGCAGTTGGTACTCGCCGAGCAACATGTACGCCTCCGCGGCGGCAGCGGGGTCCTCGTCTTCCTTCGCCGCGGTCGCTCGCAGGAGGGGAACGATGAGATTCTCGCGGTCGACCCCGGAGCTGCCCTCGCGAATGGAAAGCCGCGCAGCGTCGAGGATGGCCCGCCGACCGGCTGCGGTCTGCGACCGGTCGTTCTGCTCGATGCGAACCCAGAGCCGTGCCTCGCGCTCGGAGAGACCGCCGATGCGCAGCAGAAGCTCGTCGATGCGGTCGGCAGCGCCGACCGCCTCCGCCTGCCGGGGATAGGTGGCCACAAGCCGGCTGTAGAGGTTGAGCGCACGCCGGTAGTCACCGCGGTCGCTGTAGACCTCGGCGGCCCGCTGCATCGCGTCGGCGCGGAAGGCGCTCTCGCGATGTTCCTCGACGAGGGTTTCCCACAACAGCAGCGCACCGGAGACTTCCCCGATCTCGTACGCGCTCACCCCGCCCCAGTAGAGGGCCGATGCGATGAGAGACCCCTCGGGATAGTTCGCCCGGTACTCGAAGAAAGCCTGTCGTGCCGCGGCAAACCGCTCATCCTGGAAGAGGACCTCGGCGCGCCGATACATGCCTTCCTCGGCGAGGGGGCTGTCCGGATATCGCTCGAAGAGCACCCGATATCGCTCCACCGCCTCGTCCGTGCGTCCACGTCGCTCGAGACCTTCGGCATACTCGAACAGGGCATCGTCGGCGAGCTCCGAGCGCGGGGCGTCGGCAAAGATGTTTCGGAACTGTGCGTCGGCCTCCGCGTAGGCGCCCACCGCCTTCAGACTCCGACCGAGGAGGAGGGTCGCCTCGCTGCGGACCTCGTCACTCTCGGCCAGGGAGACCGCGCGGCGCAGGAATCCGGCTGCCGCGTCCTGCGCGCCGCGGTTGAAGGCGCTCCATCCGGCGAGATAGGCAGCACGCGGGGCGAACTCGTGGTCGTCATCGTAGGAAAGGAGCCCGGAGAAGTAGCCCTCGGCCTCCTCGTAGCGGGACAGGCGGTAGTTCGCCCATCCCTGGTAATACAGGGCATATGGATGCATGACGAGGAGGTCTCCCTCGTCGTCGGCGAACGCCTCGTAGGAGGCCGGCTCTCGCGGCAACTCGCCGAGTGCGGAGAGCGCAGCCCCGTAGTCTTTGAGAGCCACGTGAGACAGCCCTTCGACGTACCGAAGTTGAACGTAGCTTCCAGGCTCCTCGCCCTCGAGGGAATTCTCCTCCCCGCGGAGCTCGCCGGACTGCCGCACAGCCTCCTCATAGCGTCCCTGCTCGAAGAGCAGCTTCACCAGTTCCAGGCGGGCATCGACGTCGTCCGGCGCCACTGCGAGGTACTCGCGGAGGCTCTGCACCGCGGCATCCCGTTCGCCGAGGCGTCTGTGCAGCAACGAGCGCAGCCAGAGCAGCTCTCGCTCGTAATCTCCCGCGCGGCCGGAGCCCAGGGTCTCGCGTGCCTGAGTAAGCGATTCCTCGTTGCGAGCGAGGCGATAGAGCGCGAACGCTCGCAGGTACTCCCCTTCTGCGCGGTAGTCGCTGTCCGAATATCGTGTGAGGAACTCATCGATGGTCTCGACCGCTGACTGCGGCTCACCGCCCTCGAGCTCGAGGGTAGCCTCGCGCAGCAGAATGCGGTCGCCGTAGTCCCCGAGACCACGATCACGGGCCTCACGGAGAACCCGCAGGCCGTCATCGCGCCGGTTCTCTTCGGCGTAGATCTCCGCGAGGTAGAGGGGGACAGTGTCGGGAACATCCACCTCTTCGAGCTCCCATGCCCGGGAGAGATAGAGCTCCGCATCACGAATCTGTCCGGCGCGGTAGCTTTCGGTGCCGACCTGCGTCCAGAGCTCGGCGAGAACGTCCGCACGACCGGACAGGGACTGTTCGGCAGTGCGCACGACCTCGCGCGCGGTCTCCGATCTTCCGAGTCGCTGAGAAAGCTCATAGGCGCGGCGGAACGCCGTGGCCGAAACCGCCGGCCCCTCATCGGTGAGGTCGAGAAATATCTCGAGGGCCTCTTCCTCGCGGCCGACCGCGCGCAAGGCTTCCGCGCCGTAGAGACGAGCGTTGCTGCGCCACTGCTCGTCGAGGAGCTCGGGATCCACCTCGTCGAACAGCGCGACCGCCTCGGGGTAGGCCTCGTCGCGAATGTAGAGGGACAAGAGCAGCGAGAGTGCGTACGGCTCGCTTTCGGGGAGATCGATCTCGGAAAACAGAGTCTCGAGGCCGGCAACCGCCTCCTCGCGCCGATCGGAGGCCAGCATGGTCAGCGCATGAAAAAGCCACGCCTGGCGGCGCAGGGTTTCCCGGGCACTGCTGTCGAGGAACCGCTCGAGCTCACGCTCGGCCTCCGGATACTCGCCGAGGCGATAGAGCGCGACGCCTTTCCAGAACGGAACAAGAGACAGGAAGCGTGTGGATCGATACCGGGCCTCGACACGACGCAACAGACTCAGTGCAGTTT
This sequence comes from Spirochaetia bacterium, assembly GCA_041686675.1. Lineage (GTDB taxonomy): Bacteria > Spirochaetota > Spirochaetia > DSM-27196 > PWMO01 > JAAAOH01. Next base: position 10,828 of record JAWLDL010000025.1, read on the forward strand.
CGTAGCGTTCGAGGCGATACATGACGACCGCCCGTCTGAACTGCGCGTCAGGCACATACTCCGAAAACGGATAATCCCGGACCAGAGCTTCATATCTCTGGAGCGCGACCTCATAGTCGCCACTTTGAAATCTGGATTCCGCCTGCTGGAAGACCTCACGGGCAGTCTCCTGAGCAAACGCGGCCACCGCAACAATCATGCAGAAGCCCACGAGGAGAGACCGCTTCATACGCCACAAAAATACCTCAGGGCGGGCAATTATTCAATTACGGGAGGTGTAAACCTGTCATCCGCCTGCGCGCGGACAAGATGCACGTAGGATCCGGGGTAGCGCTCGGCCAGAGAATCGAGGTCCGTTTCCACGTTTCGCTCGAGAACGGTTACCCGGAACCGACCATTCTCGTCAAAGTAGGGGAAGAACACGGCCACGTGAACGTGCTGCCGGAGCACCGGATCACTTCCGAACTCCTGGTTGACCGAGCCGATGTAGAAGTGGCCCGGCTCATCGATCGCGAGCATGTAGAGGATGCGCCGCATATCATCCACGGGATAGCCGACATCTTCGACATAGCGCGCGTAGCGCACTTCGCGTACATCCGCATCTTCCGGCCCGAACTCTCGGCGGGGGTGCTCGAGCTCGAGGAGCGCAATGGCCAGGTTCCGCGACCAGTCGAGGCCGAAGTAGGGATCCCTCTCGTCCTCCCGGCGGGCGCTCCACCGATGGCCACGGTAATCGAGATGCTTCTCCTTCAAACGCTCTATGGACAGATACTCGCCGCTGCGCGGCCTGGCGATTCCGTCGGAGATCCACTTCGCGAACCCCGAGCAGTTGAACCCCGGCTGCCCTTCCTGCAGTACGAGACTTTCGATGAACACAAGCTCACCGTCCTCGTTCATGGCTCCGTCCTCGGCGTCGGGCAGCGAGGAGATGCCTTCGCGCGCACGCTCCACCATGGTCCGGACGGCGGAATAGCGCTCCGTTTCGACGTCGGGAACCACCAGTGACCAGTCGACGATGGCCTCGGTCATATCCATGAGCCGGGAAATCGGCGAGAAGAGCAGCTGCTCGAAGGAGGCCGCGATTACGATGTCGTCATAGACGAGGTCGCCGGCGACGAACACGTCCATGCGGGTTCGCGCTCCGCTCGGAAAGAGGCGAACGAAGAAGCCGGGGTCGGTCTGCAGGAAGATCTTGGCCTGCACAAAGGAGCCGTCGGAGAGACTGCGCTTTATCACGTAGCTGCCGGCGCCGTATACCGGGAAGCCGTCGCCGGTACGAACATGTGGTATCTCATTGAGAAAGAGGAGATAGAATGACCCGTTCTGTGTGCGCACCTCGTATTTCACGCGGGTATCCGACACACCGTGGCGGAACACCTGCTCGCGCTCGCCGGAAAGCACCTCATCGGTGGGAGCGAGCACCTGAGGACGCAGGTATCGCCGCACGTCGGAGTTTTCCGGGATTCGCCGCGCCGGGGCGCCCTCGAAGGACAGCGCGGCAACCGGTGCCGCCCACAGGATCGAAGCGGCGAGGAAAACAAGAATGAGTCTGTTCCGCTTGCATGCGCCCATCACTGCACCTCAGTATTCGCGATCAGGATCGCTCACGCACCTGTCGGGAGCAGGCGTCCCATTCGGCGGCAGAGCGAAGAGAGGCAACCTCGGTCCGGGCATCGATCTCGAAGATCAGCCCGATGTCCGCAGCCTCGAGAAGCTGCTCCATCTCGAAGCGTCCGCGCATCGCCTCAGTCTCTAGTATATCGTCTTCTCCGCCGAATCTCCTTACCTCCACCGGTATATCCCGCGGCACCGCCGTATGCATGCCGGTCGAGAGCAGGGCCTCCCCGGTCGGCTGCGCGGATCCCGACGCTCCGTCGGCGCCCGGGACACGCGCGGCCTTCACCGACACCCCGGCCCCGGAATCGAGGTGCCGCGATATGAACTCGAGGTCGGGAACGCGCGGCAGGGCGTTTGTGACGGGAAGGATCAGCGTGAGCACATGGCCCTCGGCAGAGAGATGCGGCAGGCGGGGCTCGGCGTAGACCCGGATGCGGCCGGGGGAGAGGCCGTAGAATCCGCGCCGTGCAACATGCGCCCGCACCGCGGCCACAACCGGCTCCGACCCCCCGATGATCCACAGGGGCTCGTGCCCGAACTCCCGCGCGAGCGCGGAGAGCTGCCCGCCGATGCGGTCGAGTACCGTTTCCCCGCCCCGTCCGAGAAGGGGCAGCAGGCCGGGATACTGTTCGACGGTGTGGCCGAGGGCAGGCGCCG
>JAWLDL010000026.1:0-12984 GCA_041686675.1 Spirochaetia bacterium
GCCCCGCATGACGGCCTGCGTGCCGACCGCTACGTGAGCGAGGTGCTCGACCTCTTTCCGCGAAGCCAGCTGAAGACCAGGGAGGTGCGAATCCTCGTAAACGGGCGTCCCGTCAAACCCTCCCGGAACGTGCACGAGGGTGAGCTCGTGGAAGTGGAGTACGGGCCCGTCCCCCTGCCGGACCTCGAGCCCGAAGACATCCCGCTCTCGGTCATATTCGAGAACAGGGAGCTCCTCATCATCGACAAGCCGCAGGGGATGGTCGTTCACCCGGCACAGGGAAACTACTCCGGCACGCTCGCCCACGCGGTTCTCCATCACGTTGCGGGGCTCGAGCGGGACTTCGAGCCGGAGAGCCTGCGCCCGGGCATCGTCCATCGTCTCGACAAAGACACCTCCGGCATCATCGTGGTGGCGAAGTCGGCCGACGCCCACGAGGAAATCTCCCGCCAGTTCCGCGAGCGAGCGGTTCACAAGACCTACGTCGCCATCACCAAGGGCACGCCGCGGCCGCCGATGGGCTCCGTGGAGGGCTTCATCCGCCGTGACCCGCATAACCGAAAGCGCTTTGCCCATGATCCGGAGCAGGGAAAGCCCGCATACACCGGCTATCGGGTGCTGCGCTCATTCGCAGACCACGCCGTCGTGGTGCTTCACCCGCACACGGGCCGCACGCACCAACTGCGCGTGCACATGCGGCAGCTCGGCCATCCCATTCTCGGAGACCCGCTCTACGCGCGTCACAGCGGGCGGTTCCCCGAAGCTACGCTGATGTTGCACGCGCTATCGCTGCGTTTCACGCCGCCCGGTGAGACCGGTCCGCGGGTCTTCACCGCATCCCTCCCACCGCGGTTCGCGGAGACGATCGACGCGCTCATTCGTGATCGGGAGGGGCGTCCTCGCCGGTAGCCGTCTCGCCCTCGGTCGGCCAATTGTCTCCGGTTGTCCTGAGCGCGGGGTTCGTGCGGCATTCGAGTCCGACCGTCGTGGGCGGGCCTTCCCGGGGAAGAACGATGGTCTCCGGTGGGAGGCTCAGGAGTCGTTCATGGATCATCTCTCGCAGGAGTACCCCCGAGTAGCCGGGGTGCCCGGGGGCGATTCCGCCCGCCGAGATCACGGGGCCGCAAAACAGGAGATGTCCGTACATGTAGGCCCGTGCGTCCTGCGAGTGCGCCGGCAGCGCGATCGTTGTGATCTCCCGGTCGCCGAGACCGATGGTCGTCCCTTCTGCGGTAACCGCGGTTTCGGATCCGGCCATCTCCGGAATCCCGGCATGAATCTGTGCGTCGTAGATGCGCGTGAGGGTTCGAACACCCTGTTCGTGGGACTCATCGGCACGCGTGATGAGGACATGGGTAAGCGCGAAGCCGTTCGTCTCGATGAACTCGAGCAGGGGAGCCTCGAACCTCGCGGGATCGATGATGGCAGCCTGTCTGCTCCGCTCACAGGCGAGGATATACACGTTTGAAAAGGTAGATACACTGTAGTGGGAGAGCAGTCTCAGTGCCACGGGATGTCCTCCGCCGAGAATGTGGCATCCTCGTGATTGGAGTACTTGAACGACACCCGAAGGCGCGTGCTGTGCCGGAAATCCACCGCCTTGAGGTTACAGTTGCGGAAGGTCGTATCGGTGATTTCCGCCCCGATGAAACGGGAGTGGAGAATGTCGGTGTCGTCGAAGGTCACCCAGCTGCAGGAGGACCCGTTCCACGAGCACTGGATGATATCGCTTCCGGTGTAGTCGCAGCCGGTCAGTCGGGCGGCGCCGAATACCGATTTGCGAATGCGAGCATCATGGACGGTACAGTCCGTGAAGACGGCATCGTCGAAGAAACAGAGCTCTACATCCGATTTCGAGAGGATGCAGCGGTGAAACGAAGCGCCTGAAAACCGGCATCCCTGCAGGCTGACCTCGGAGAAGTCCGCGTCTTCGAAGACCACCCCGGAGAGATCGGCATCGCTGAGGGTGCCTCGATCTGCAAGGATCGCCGCGATGCGACGTGAGAATGCGGGTGGATCGGCGAGATGCCGGTAACAGTTGTGTTCTTCATACACGGCGGGGCGCTCACATCCCTCCACGGTGCATGTGCGGATCTCATACATTGCGCCACCGTACTCCAGTGTGACGCGGGGTGCAAGGTCGTATTGTCGAGGACGGTGACGGCGGGGTAGGATGGGGATGATGGCTGCCTGTTACGCATGTGGTACCTATATCGACGACCGAACCCGCGTCTATCGCAACACGCTCTGCCCCGGCTGTGGTCGCGACCTCAAGTGCTGCCTCAATTGCCGTTTCTATGACCCGAGTGCCCACTGGCAGTGTCGCGAGACCATTCCCGAAGAGGTGCGAGACAAGGAGAAAGCGAACTTCTGCGAGTACTTTCAGCTTCGTCCCTCCTCCCAGGGTGGGCCCGCCGGAGCAGGGGGCGTGGAGGAGAAGGCCCGGGAGGCGCGGAAGAAGCTGGATAACCTTTTCGGCGATGAATAAGGCACCGATCGTCTTTCTGGACTCCGGAATGGGCGGACTTCCCTACCTGCAGGCGACCCGCGCGCTTCTCCCGGGGACACCCTTTATCTACGTTGCCGACACGGCTCATTTCCCCTACGGAACCCGCAGCGAGGACGACATCCGCGCGATTCTCGCCGGCCTCGTGGAGCGGGTGTTGGACCGATTTGATCCTGCGGTCGTCGTCCTCGCCTGCAATACGGGGAGCGTGGTTGCGCTTTCGGATCTGCGAGACCGCTTCCCCGTTCCCTTCGTGGGGGTTGTCCCGGCCGTGAAGCCGGCGGCTCGGGAGGCGCGAGCAGGGGAAATCGTCATTCTCTCGACGGCCCGCACCGCGGACGGCGAGTACCTCGCCGGACTGCTCGAGAATTTCGCGGCGGACACGCCGGTCTCGATTGTGGCGGCAGGCGCTCTGGTCGACTTCATCGAGTGCCGTTTCACACCGGAGAGGGCGGGTGAGGCGCGTGCCGCGGTGCGCGATGCACTATCGGGAATCGACCCTGCAGCCTCCGACGCGGTCGTGCTCGGCTGTACCCACTTCACCCACCTTGCGCCGGAGATACAGCGGGAGCTCGGACCCGCGGTCCGGGTCATCGACTCGCGCGCGGGTGTCGCACGTCGAGTAGCGGAGCTTGCCGGGGCGGGCGGCGGGCCGGCCGGCGGGCCGGCCGGGGGAGCAGGCGGCCCGCCCATTGAAGGCGGCGGCCGCGACGGGGGTGGCAGCGGCGGTCTCGCCGGCCGGCTCTACGTGACGGGCGCCGAGGAGGGCGCCGAGGCCGGCTCCGAGTCGGATGCTGCGGCGGCGCGCTATCAGGCCCTCTCGGCGCACTACGGCCTGTCTTTCGAAGGACGGTTTGAATGAACGCTCACACGCTGAGACTGCTCGAGTTCGAGACGGTGCGCGACAGAGTTGCCTCCATGACCCTCGGCGCGAGTGGTGAGCGCGTGGTGCGCTCCTCGGAGGTTCTGACCGACCACGATCTCATCGCCACGCGCCTCGATCTCGTCGGCGACTGGCGTGAGGTCCTCGCCGGAGAGGAACGCGTCCCGGACGCTCCCTTCCCCGACATCGAACCGCTGTTCGCGGTGCTCGAGAAGGAGGGGACCGTCCTCGACGAGGAGCAGCTGGCCGCGATCTCGGTCTTCATTGCCGCCGCACGGGGATTCGGGAAAAGTGCTGGCGATCTCGACACGGAGCGTCCCCTGCGCGGCCGCCTCGAGGCCCTCCCCGACCTTTCGCGCATACGGCGGGAGGTGAGCGTCTACATTTCCGATACCGGCGAGATAAAGGACGACGCAATACCGGAGCTCCGGCGCCTGCGCGCGCGGATCCGAACGACGGAGGGCCGCATCGAGAAACAGGCTGTCGCCTACCTCCGCGACCCGAACCGCGCCCAGTACTGGACCTCGGATGCTCCGACGCAGCGAAACGGGCGGACGGTACTGCCGCTGAGTGCGAACTACCGAAACCGCGTAAAGGGCATCGTTCACGAGGTGTCGCAGACCGGCGCCACCCTCTTTGTCGAGCCATCCGATCTCGTCGATCTCAACAACGAGCTGCGTGAGGCCCAGGCGGCCTACGACCAGGAGATCCAGCGCATACTGCGCGAGTTGACGGCCGCCGTGCGAACGGAGCTGCCGGCGCTTCGCACCCTGGAAGCGGAGACCGCCGACCTCGATGCCCTGCTTGCACGCGCACGCTACGGGGTGCAGCACGACTGCTTCCGCGCGGAGACGCGCGAGGAGGGGGTAAGTCTCAGCGGCGCACGACATCCGCTGCTTCGTGGACCCGTCGTACCCATAGAGGTCAGAATCGATCCCCCATTTCGCGGGCTCATCGTGACCGGTCCCAACACCGGCGGCAAGACCGTGGCGCTGAAGACGGCCGGTCTCCTCGCCCTCATGAACCAGTTCGGCATGGAAATTCCGGCCGACGAAGGAAGCGCGCTCCCGCTCTTCGACGATATATTCGCGGACATCGGCGACGAGCAATCCCTCGAACAATCGCTTTCCACGTTCTCCGGCCACATGACGACTATCGCGGATGTTCTGACGCATGCGGACCGGCGGAGCCTGGTGCTCTTCGACGAGCTCGGCGCCGGCACCGACCCCGAGGAGGGCTCCGCACTCGCGATGTCCATTCTCGACGAGATCGAGCGGATCGGGGCAACGGCGGTGGTCACCACCCATCACGGTGCGCTGAAGAACTACGCCTACAAATCGGGGTTCTTCGAGAACGCCTCCGTCGAGTTCGACCCTCAGCGCCTCGCGCCGACCTTCCATGTGCTGATCGGCGTGCCCGGGACCAGCCACGCCCTCGATATCGCCGCGCGCAACGGCCTGCCGGCTGAGGTGGTCCGCCGTGCCGCAGGCTACGTCGAGGAAGGACAGGGTGATGAAGCCCGTATCATTCGCGATCTTACCGACAAGCAGGTCGAGCTCCACCGTGCAACCCGGGCCAGGGACGCCGAGCTCGAGGGCCTGAAAAGGCGACGGGCCGAGCTCGAGGAGCAGTCGCAGCGCCTCGCCGACCGGGAGCTCTCGCTGCGCAAGGAAGGTCTGCAGGAGTTCGAGCGGCTCTCTCGTGAGACCAGGCGGCGGCTCGAGAACCTGGTGCGCGAGATCCGGGAGGGCGAGCTTACCCGCGAGAAGACGGCCCGGGTCAGAGAGTTCCTCGACGAGCTGACCGAGACCGCGGAGGAGGAGCGGGAGCGGGTGGCCGCGGCGGAACGGGAGCAGGCGCATGCCCGGGCGCCGGCGGAGCCGCAGGAGCTCGCCCCGGGGATGGAGGTCACCGTGGGCGAGAGCGGTCGGCGTGGCGTCATCAGGAGAAAGGGCAAGGGCGACTCCTGGGTGGTCGAGACCGAAAGTGTGCGCCTGGAGCTCCCCGCCGAGCAGCTGCGTCCGGCAGGTGTCGGGCCCGGCGGCGGATCCGTGTCCCTCAGCTACGAGAGCGCGCGCAGCCCCGCGCCCGAGCTCGAGCTCGATGTGCGCGGCTACCGACTGCCCGAGGCCCTGGCCGAGGTTGACCGGCGCATCGATGACTGTCTTCTCTCCGGTGTGAATCAGTTTTCCGTTATCCACGGGAAGGGAGAGGGCATCCTGCAGAAGGGGATTCGGGACCATCTGGCCTCGCGGGACGAGGTTTCCTCCTACGACTTTGCCCGCCCTGAGGAGGGAGGCTACGGCAAGACGGTTGTGCACTTGCGCGAGACGTGATTTGCGGCTACGATCAGCCCACGTGAACGCTATCGCAAGGTCCGCGCTCACAGCCGCTGTGGTTGTCCTGCTCGGTTCCTGTTTAAACGTCGAGACACATATAGACCTCGATGCGGACTACTCGGGTCGCGTGACGGTTTCCTATGAGATCGATACCGAGCTCTGGGAGCTCGGCGTCTTCGACTCCGACAGCAGCGGTCGGGCGATTCCGGTCTCGGAGGCCGACTTTCGCCGTACCGCCCGGCGTGTGGAAGGTGTGGAGCTCCTCGGGTATACGCTGACTCGCGGAGACAGCGTTACCGGGGTGGAGGCCAGACTCTCCTTTTCCGACCTCGAGGCTCTCAACGGCATCTACTCCCCGGGGCGATCGCTCATCACCATCGACGAACAGGACGGGGGCCGCGTCTACATGCAGCAACTGCGCACCGGAGAGGAGTCTGCGGTGGGGGATCGGGAATTCCTCGAAGCATACTTTTCCGGGTACGATGTCGCGTTTACGGTGACTGCTCCTTCGCAAATCAGTAGCGTGAGCACGGGTGAGGTTCTCGATGACGGGGTGACAGGCCGGCTGTCATTGGATATCATGGAGTTTCTCACGAAGACGGAGCCGCTCGTGTGGGAAATCCGCTATTGAGCGGCACCGACCGATCGAGCGGCACCGACCGATATTGAGGGACGACACATGTGGCACCCGAAGACGAACGCCTTCGAGCAGAAGATGAACGAGGTCCTGGACGAGGTGGACGTCGAGCTCGAGGAGCGCTATGGCGATCGGTACCCTCTGCACCCGGCGCGTTCGGAGCACGGAGAGACGGCGAGCGGCCGGCACAGCGGCCTTTTCTCCGTGGACGCCTACTTCACGCCCGGCTACGGATCGGAACACGGTCGTGGGTACGTCGTTGACGTAGAGATGGTCACGCTCGCCGACGTACCCGATGATGTCGAGGACGAAATCGAGGCGGTGGCTGCACGGCGCGTAGAGGAGAAGCTGCAGGAGCGCTTTCCCGAGCGGAACTTTCACGTGACCCGCGACGGACCGGTGTTCAAGATTCGGGGGGATTTTTCTCTCGGAACGGCATGACGGATGTATTGCTGCCCTCCGGGCAGTCTGATACTATAGAGCAAAACTTATCGATTTAGCGATCGATGTTGTGTCAGAGGGGTTAAGGGCTCATGGATGCGCAGTTGAACGAAATCATTGAGACGATAAAGAGTGAAGGCGTGGAAAGCGCCGAGCGCCAGGCCGCCGAAATCAAGAAGAAGGCCGAGGAAGAGGCCGACAAGACGATCAAGGACGCCGAGAAACGCGCCCGGGAGATCGTCGACGACGCCCGTGCGGAGGCTCAGAAGCTCGAGGCGAGCGGAAAGCAGGCGCTTACCCAGGCAGGGCGCGACCTCATTCTCAATCTCCAGAACCGGATCACCACCCTCTTCGATGCGGTTGTGGAGAAGGCCACCGGCGAGGCGTACTCTGCCGACGTTGTCTCGGAGGCCGTGGTAGCACTCATCAAGGCCTGGCCCGAGCAGCAGACATCGGAGCTCAACGTTCTTCTTCCGGAATCACAGCGGGACAAAGTCGAGTCGCAGCTTCGCTCGAAGCTTGCAGACGAGATCAAGGCCGGCCTCGAGATCAAGCCGGTGCAGGGCATCGACGCGGGCTTCCGCATCTCGGTCAAGGACGGATCGGTCTACTACGATTTCAGCTCTGATGGTATTGCCCACGTTCTCTCCGCATACCTCAATCCGCGCCTCCAGGAGGCCATCAAGCAGGCCGCCGAGCAGGACGAGGGGTAGTCGGCCATGGGGCAGTACTACTACACGGTTGCCACACTGCCGATGCTCTCGTTGGAGTCGGAGAACATGCCGACCACCGAGGAGTTTCTCGATCTGTGCGCGCGTCGAATGAGCAGGAAAGACTACGACCTGCTGTGTCGTGCCCGACTGCTTCCCGACCCCCAGGACATGAGCCGGAATCCCCTTCTGCGAACCTGGTATGAACGGGAGGTGGGGCTTCGAAACGAGCTTGCCCGCCAGCGCGCGGCACAGCTTAATCGTGACGAGCACAGCTATGTTCGTACCACACCGGACGGAGACGACCTCAGCGGGACGCTCGGCGTGCCGGAGGTTGCCCGGGAGGCACTGACTCAGGAGACCCCCCTCAAGGCGGAGATGGTGCTTCTTCGCTACCGGTGGGCCACTCTCGAGGAGCTGGAGGTGGGACACCACTTCGATGTCGAGCGACTGATGGTCTATTACCTGAAACTGCAGATACTCTGGAGGAAGCGGCAGTTCAACCGCGAGGACGGCGAGAACGTCTTCGAACGCACCTATAACACCGTGCGGCAGGCGGTATTCTCCTCTTAATCGACATATAGAAAGCACTGTAATTGGAGCGTGATTGATGACGAACACGACGGGCAGGATAATCGGGATCAACGGTAACATGATCAGCGTCGAGGTCGACGGCGACGTCGCGATGAACGAGGTCGGATACGTTGCACTCGGTGAGCGGCGGCTGAAATCCGAGGTCATCCGAATCCGCGGGAACACGGCGGAGCTGCAGGTCTTCGAAATGACCCGCGGCATCGGCATCGGTGACGAGGTCTCGTTCTCCGGCGAGCTTCTCGCGGTGGAGCTGGGCCCCGGCCTGCTGACTCAGGTATACGACGGCCTCCAGAACCCGCTTCCGGAGCTCGCCGAGCAGAGCGGGTTTTTTCTCGACCGCGGCGTGTATCTGAACGCGCTTCCGCGGGACACGAAATGGGAGTTCACGCCGACCGCTTCGGTTGGCGACACCGTTGCCCGGGCAGACACGCTCGGCACCGTCCCCGAAGGTATATTCACCCACCGCATCATGCTCCCCTTCAACTTCTACGACTCCTACACGATAAAGTGGATCGCGGAGAAGGGTGAGTACACCGTGGACCAGGAAGTGGCTGAAGTCGAGGACTCCCGTGGGCAGACCTACAAGGTCACCATGATGTTCGAGTGGCCCGTCAAGCGTGCCATCGACGCCTACGCCGAGCGTCTGAAGCCCACGAAGTCGATGATCACCAAGGTGCGCATCATCGACACCTTCATTCCGGTCGCCCTCGGCGGCACCTACTGCATCCCCGGTCCCTTCGGAGCCGGGAAGACGGTGCTGCAGCAGATCACGAGCCGAAACGCCGAGGTCGACGTCGTCATCATCACCGCCTGCGGCGAGCGTGCCGGCGAGGTCGTGGAGACCCTCAAGGAGTTCCCCGAGCTCATCGACCCGCGCACCGGCAGGACGCTGATGGAGCGGACCGTCATCGTCGTAAATACGAGCTCGATGCCGGTCGCCGCCCGTGACGCATCGGTCTACACCGGCATCACCATCGCCGAGTATTACCGCCAGATGGGACTCAATGTCCTGCTGCTTGCGGACTCGACCTCACGCTGGGCCCAGGCAATGCGCGAGATGTCGGGACGCCTCGAGGAGATCCCCGGCGAGGAGGCGTTTCCCGCCTATCTCGAATCGGTTATAGCAGGGTTCTACGAGCGGGCAGGGGTGGTGCGGCTCAAGGACGGAAGCGAAGGCTCGGTGACCGTCGGCGGTACCGTCAGTCCCGCCGGTGGTAACTTCGAAGAGCCGGTTACTCAGTCGACCCTCAAGGTTGTGGGCGCCTTCCACGGGCTCTCCCGTGACCGCGCCGAGGCCCGGAAGTATCCATCCATCGACCCGCTGGACAGCTGGTCAAAGTATCCGACAGTCGTCAATCCGGAGCGCGCACAGTACGCGCGGGACCTCCTGCGGGAGGGGAACGAGGTCGGACAGATGATGAAGGTCGTCGGTGAAGAGGGAACGAGCACGGAGGACTACATCCTGTTCATGAAGTCGGAGTTTCTGGATGCGGTCTACCTGCAGCAGAACGCCTTCGACCCGGTCGACGCAGCGGTCAGCGCCGAGCGACAGCAGCACGTCTTCGGCGTCATGTTCGATATCCTGACTGCAAAGCTGGATATCGGGTCAAAGGATGAAGTCCGCGGCTTCTTCAACAGTCTCCGTCAGAAGTTTCTCGACTACAACGGCGCGGAATGGAACTCGGACGATTTCAAGTCGCTCGAGAAAGAGATCCGCACGATGGTCGAGGAAAAGTCGGTCGGTATCGAGCACGGCGCGCAGCACCTGCTCGAGGAAACGAACGCGTAATCGAGGTATCAGACGATGCAGAAAGTCCATAGCAAGATCGAATCCATTGCCGGAAACGTCATCACGGTTACCGCGACCGGCGTCCGCTACGGCCATCTCGCCCAGGTCAAGTCGGGTCACGGGAACAGCCTCGCCGAGGTCATACAGCTGAACCGCGACAAGGTCTCCCTCCAGGTCTTTGCCGGCGGTCGTGGTATCTCCACCGGCGACGAGGTCGTGTTCCTCGGCCATCCCATGGAGGTGTCCTTCTCGGACAACCTGATGGGCCGCATTTTCGACGGAAGTGGCGTGCCGCGCGACAACGGCCCGGCACTCGAGGAGAACCTCATCGAGATCGCCGGCCCCTCGGTCAATCCGGCGCGCCGTATCATTCCGAGAAACATGATTCGGACCAACATCCCGATGATCGATGTGTTCAACAGTCTCGTGGAGTCCCAGAAGCTTCCGATCTTCTCGGTCTCCGGTGAGCCCTATAATCCGCTGCTTGCCCGGATCGCCATGCAGGCGGAGGTCGATCTCATCATCCTCGGCGGTATCGGCCTGAAGTACGACGACTACCTCTACTTCCGCGACACCCTCGAGGAGGGCGGCGCGCTCTCGCGAACGATTTTCTTCGTGCACACCGCATCCGACCCGGTCGTCGAGAGTATTCTCGTGCCCGACATCTCGTTGGCGGTGGCGGAACGCTTTGCGCTGCAGGGCAAGAAGGTGCTGGTGCTCCTCACCGACATGACGAACTTCGCGGACAGCCTCAAGGAAATCGCGATTACCCAGGAGCAGGTCCCATCAAACCGCGGTTACCCCGGCGACCTCTACAGCCAGCTTGCCGCTCGCTACGAGAAAGCGGTCGACTTCGAGGGGGCAGGCTCCATTACCATTCTCGCGGCCACGACCATGCCCGGTGACGACGTTACTCACCCGGTGCCCGACAACACGGGCTATATCACCGAGGGACAGTACTACCTGAGAAACGGGCGTATCGAGCCTTTCGGCTCGCTCTCGCGCCTCAAGCAGTTCGTGAACAAAGACACCCGCGAGGATCATCGGGCACTCATGGACGGCATGATCAACCTCTACGCCTCCTACCACGAGACGCAGGAGAAGCGCTCGATGGGGTTCCGCATGAGCGACTGGGACGAGAAGCTGCTGAAGTACGGTGAGCTCTTCGAAGCTCAGATGATGAACCTCACGGTGAATATTCCGCTCGAGACCGCGCTCGATCGCGGCTGGGAGATCCTTGCGGAGTGTTTCGAGCCGCAGGAGACCGGGCAGCGTACCCAGCTCCTCGAGAAGTTCTGGCCCGAGCGCGAGCAGGTTGGAGCAGCAGAGCATGGCGAAGGTTAAGCTTACAAAGAACGAGCTCAGAAACCAGAAGGACCAGCTCAAGCGATTTCAGCGCTACCTCCCCACACTGCAGCTGAAGAAACAGCAGCTGCAGATGGTCATCCGGCAGATCGAGGCGCAGAAGACCCAGAAGCAAAAGGAGCGCGACGATCTGAAGAAGCGCATAGATGCCTGGGTGGACGTCTTCGGTGAGGACCTGGGTCTCGAGGAGCTGGTCACGGTACATAACATCGAGACCAGCACCGGCAATATCGCCGGTATCGACATACCCGTGTTCGAGAACATGGAGTACGAGGACATCGACTGGGATCTCTTTGCGATGCCGGTATGGGTGGATGCCGCGGTTGAGCGCGTGAAGGAGCTCATTGCAGCGGACGCCGAGCTGGAAATCCTCGAAGAGCAGCACCGCCTCATTTCCGAGGAGCTTCGGGTGACCACCCAGCGGGTGAACCTCTTCGAAAAGGTGAAGATTCCTGAGGCAAAGGAAAACATCCGCCGGATCCGGATCTATCTCGGCGATCAGCAGACGGCCGAGGTCGTTCGTGGAAAGATCGCGAAAAAGAAGATCGAGGCAAAGGAAGAGTAGGGCATGATCGAGAAAATGAAGAAAGTATCGGTCCTCGCTCTCGACTCCAAACGGCAGCAGGTCGTCTCGCAGATGCAGGATGCCGGCGTGTTTCACCTCGAGGTCGAGCAGAAGGAGAGCGACGACCTCTCCGAGCTGCGCGAGCAACGGGCGTACGTGGAGCGCGCGACGATGGTCCTGCCACGGCAACGCCCCGAGGGAGTCGAGGCCGAGGCCGCGGAGTACAGTTTCGAAGGGGCTCTCAGTACGGCCAAATACCTCAACGAAATAGCAGAACGTCGCCGGGAGCTCGAGGATCGCCTCGATCAGCTCCTGCGTGAGGAGTTGCGCCTCCGGCCGTGGGGTGATTTCGCCCCCGAGGACCTCGACGAGCTGCGCCGCTGGGATGTGGACATCCAGCTCTACACGGTGACGCAGAAGCAGTTCAAGAACGTAACCGCGCCACGTCTCTTCGTGATCAGCCGCAGCAATGGCCAGGTCTATTTCGCCGTTGCCTACCGCGAGGGCGAGGAGCGGCTCGAGCTCACGCCGGTATCCCTGCCGGAGCGGCGACTTGCCGAAATCCGCTCCGACATCGAGGAAAAGCGCGGTGCCCTCGAGGAGATCCGCGACCGGATCGCAGAGCGTTTCCCCGAGGGGGAGAATCTCCAGCGCGCGCTTACCGCCATCGACGACCGCATCCGCTTCGAGGAAGTGAAAGTCGGTATGGATACCGATGAGGCGGTGGCCTACATCACGGGCTTCGTGCCGCAGGAGTTCGAGCAACTCGTCCGCGATGCCGCGCGCAGCGGCGGATGGGGGTTGCTGATCCGCGACCCCGAGCCCGACGAGCAGGTCCCCACGCGGGTGAAGAACCGCAAAGCGGTCAGCATCATCGAGCCGGTGTTCGATCTTATGGACACCATTCCCGGATACCGTGAGGTGGACATCAGCTTCTGGTTTCTGATCTTTTTCACTGTCTTCTTTGCCATGATTATCGGGGACGGGGGATATGGTGTGCTGATCACCGTTGCATCGATCTTCGCGGTCATGCGCGGAAAGCGACGCGAGGGCTCGCCGTCAAAAGGGGCCGTTCTGCTCACGGTCATGGGAATCGCCACGATTGGCTGGGGTGCGGTTACGGGAACCTGGTTCGGCTACGAGCCGTTCGCGCAG
>JAWLDL010000027.1:0-12951 GCA_041686675.1 Spirochaetia bacterium
GAAGCACGAGGCGGAAATCACCCGTATGGGCAGGTGTGAAGGGCTTGCCATATTCGTCCATGTTCGCGCTCTTTCTTCTGTGCGCGCTGCCCCACACGCTCGTCAGGGCGGGTGAGGTGGAGTCGACCACCCGTACCACCTCCGCTCGTCTCACTGCAAACAGGTTGTCGACGGACCTCGGCGCCGTGCAGGCCGTTGCTGTCGACGCCCGGGGTATTGGTGAGGAGGAACGTACGACGTTCGGACTCGAGGCGGGTCCTCTGGTCTTCGGTCCCGTGCATCTCGGCGGACTGCATCGGCTCTCACGTGCGCCTCTCGGCTTCGCGCCGCGCTCGGCGGTGCACGGGGAGGGAACAGGGCTGGGGCTCGATACCTCGTTGGATCCCACCGCGAGAATGGGCGGAGAGCTGGAGCTCCTCCGCGGGACCATCGGGCTCTCAGTGTTCGAGGACGGTGATGCGCGGAGCGGAGCCCTCGCCCTGCGCCTGGGGGCCGTTCCCGGGCGGGATGTGCGCCGAGCGCGCACGCCGCTGCGGCGCTCGCGCGCCTCGCTCCTCGGGATCGAGCTCATGACCGCTGTATCCAACGTGCGCCCGCGGCCGGCCGGCGACTCCTGGTACCCCGACGAGCCGGGGTTTGCCGGCGGGCTGCTGGTTCACGGCGGGATTCGGGCCACGCTGGCAGGCTCACCCGCACGGACCGACGGCTTGCCGCCTGCCGACGCCGTCTCAGGTGCCGGGCGCCTCCGGCTCACAGGTGTGGACGCCTCGCTTTTCGGATCCTCGGGAGCCTTTGTCCGCCCCGGCGGCGCGGCCTCCCTTCGCGCGGGGTTCTCCGGTCCCCTGGGCGGCGCGGCCTCGGGGGCAGGGGCCGTGGTCCTCGGCTTCGAGCAGCCATGGTACCGCAATCGCAGGGGAGAGCGACCGTCGGAGAGAGCCGTCGCGCGCGTCTCCCTCGCCGGCGATGGAGAGCTCCTGCGCGCCCGTGTTGACGCACGTTGGCTTGTCGAGGACCGGCCGCTCGAAGTCGGCGCCGAGTTTCCGCGTGAGCGGGCTGTGTCGCCGTCGGTAGAGGTCGGGGCAGCGGTGGGGCCGTACGGCGAGGTTGCAGCTGAGCGGGAGTGGCTGCGGGACTCCGACGGCGAGCGCAGGCGTGACGGGGAGGTGGAGGTGGGGCTGGGCTACCGGCAGGAGCGTGTGCGGACGGAAGCGGAGATCCGGCGGCGATGGGAAGGTGCGGAGTACGAGGATGCGGTGCGTGGGGAGCTCGCGCTCGGTGGTGGTCGTGCGCCGCTCGGGCTGCGTCTTACGCACTGGATTCGCGTAAGCTGGCCGGACGGCGTTGCCGGTGGCGGGGCACGGGGCCGCGGCTCCCGGGGCAGCGCCTCCGGCGGCGTCGGCGGGCGCCGGCGGGCGCCGCCGGAGGCGGAGGGCGTGGCGGGTCTCAGCCTTCGGCCGGGGCCCGTGTCCATCTCCCTGCGCGCCGGGACCGAGCGCCCGATAGAGCTTTCCCGAGCGGGTCGCCGCGCCCTCGAGGAGGCGCCCTTTGAGCATCTCTCTGTTCGGCTCGAGGTGCGCCTGCGTGTGGCGGTGGCGGATTTAGATGCGCAGCACGAGTCTGGCTACCTGGAAGTATACGGTAAGCCCGACGACGTCGATGACGGTGGCCATGAGGGGGCCGGCCATGACGGTGGGATCGAATCCGAGTCGATGAATGAGAAGCGGCGCGATGACACCGATGATCGATGAAAAGAATACCACGAAGACGAGCGAGGCGCCGATCGCGCCCGCCTGCACGAGGTCAACGCCCGGCGGGAGAACCAGTCCACGAAGAACCAGCACGGCGCCGAGCATGAAGCCCATGAGGAGGCTCACGAGCACCTCCTTGCCGATGATCTGCCAGATATCCCGGAAGTGCACCTCACCGGTTGCCAGGCCGCGAATCATGAGGGTGGAGCTCTGCAGGCTCGTATTCCCGCCGGTCTGGGTGATGACGGGCACGAACCACACGAGGAAGGCTGCCGCCGCGATGATGGGCTGATAGAGGCTTACCACGTTGGTGGTGAGCGTTCCCGCGATGAGGAGAATGATGAGCCACGGCACGCGCTTCTTGATGAGCCGCCAGACCGAGGACTCGGTGTAGCGCTCGAGGCTTCCGTCCATAGCCCCCATCTTGTAGACGTCCTCGGTCTGCTCGTTTCGGATGACGTCGATGACGTCGTCAAAGGTGATGATGCCGAGCAGTCGGTTGTAATCGTCGACAACGGGGAGGGCGATGAGGTCGTAGGTGCCGAGGATGTGGGCGGCATCCTCCTGGTCGGTATCCTCCCGCACCGAGACGACCTCTCTCGTCATCACCTCTTCCACGGGTGCCTCGTCATCGTGGAAGAGGAGGTCCTTCAGGGACACCACGCCGAGCAGCCGTTTGAGGCGGTCCACCACGTAGATGTAGTACACGGTTTCAACGTCCCGACCCGTGGAGCGGATAAACGCCAGCGCCTGACCGACCGTCAGGAATGAGCGCACGGCGAGGTAGCGTGGGGTCATAAGCCCCGCGGCGTCGTCGGCGTCGAAGCGCAGAAGGAACTTGGTCTCGTCCCGGGCGTCGCTTGCGATGGTGTGCCACACCGACTCGCGAACCTCGGGGTTTGCGGCCTGAATGATATCGGCGAGGTCGTCGGGCTCGATCTCCTGGAACACGCGCTTGATATTGTCGATCGGGAGCGACTTGATGAGGAGCTCCTGGTCGGACGGCGAGAGAGAGGTGATCAGGTGGACCTTCTTGTCGAGATCGAGGAGCAGGAAGATGCGCTGGGCCTCGTCCTCCTCGAGGGAGTCCCAGACATCGACGAGGTCGTGCACCGGGAGATTGGCGACGACGTTTCGCAGCTCCGAATCCTCGAGGATGTGGAGGTACTCGCGGAGGTTCTCAACCAGTGACAGCATGTTCGCCCTCCCAGTCTCCCACGAGCAGGACTTCGCGCTCCAGCTCGAGCCCCAGCTCCTCCTGCACGCGTCGTTCTATGAACTCGATGAGCCTGAGAATATCGGTGGCCGTCGCGCCGCCGGTGTTTATGATGATGTTCGCGTGGCGGTCCGAGAGGCGCGCCCCGCCGATCTGCGTTCCCCGCAGCCCGAGTGTGTCGACGAGCGCCCCGGTCGGGCTGCCGAAGGCACGGTTATTCTTGAACACCGATCCGGCCGACGGTGCGGCGAAGTGTCCTTTGCCCTCGCGATCGGCGTAGTAGCCGTCCATTTCCGCGCGTATCCCGGCAGGATCGGCGGGCGTGAGGCGGAAGGACGCCTCGAGGATGACTGCTTTGCGGCCCTGGAAGGGTGAGCGCTTGTAGCCGAAGTCTTCGTCCTTCGGGACATAGGCCTCGAGCTCGCCCGTCTCACTCACGAGGCTCACCTCCTCGAGGATGTCGACGATGGAGCTTCCGTAGCACCGCGCGTTCATCCACACCGCTCCGCCCACGCTGCCCGGCATTGCGTAGAGAAAGTGAAGGCCGCCGAGACCTTCCTCCGCCGCGCGCTCGGCCGCGTCGCTTATGGCAAGGCCCGCGCCGGCGGTGAATCGTGTGCCTTCCCGGCGAGTATCGCTGAAGTCGCGCATGTCCATGACGACTCCGCGTACGCCGCGGTCGGAAACGAGAATGTTGGACCCGCCCCCGAGGGTGAAAACCGGTGCCCCGGTATCCGCAGCGGCGCGTATGACCGTTTGCACGTCGGATACGGTCCGCGGCCGCACGTAGAGCTCCGCCGGTCCGCCGACCTCGAAGGTCGTGTGGCGGTGCATCGGCTCCTCGGTACGGAGGGCACCGTCAATATTGATTTTTCCGAGCGTTTCTTTTAGCCTAGGCACAGGACCATGATACAGAGGAATTGGGCGAATTTCCACAGGAGGCTCTCGCCCTCCGTGTCCTGCCTCTTGAGATTCCACACAAGGAGAGACCGTGTCACTTCGCCTGTTTAACACGCTCGGCCGCGAGATGCAGAAGTTCGTGCCCATCGACGACAAGAAGGTGGGGATGTATACCTGCGGGCCCACGGTCTATCAGTACGCTCACATCGGAAACCTTCGCAGTTACGTCTTCGAGGATGAGCTTCGTCGCGCCCTCGAGTACTTCGGGTACGAAGTACGCCACGTCATGAACGTCACGGATGTCGGTCATCTCACCGACGACGCCGATGAAGGCGAGGACAAGGTGATAAAGAGCGCCCGCGAGATGGGAAAGACCGTCTGGGACATCGCCGAGCACTTCACCGAGGCCTTCTTCAACGACGTGGAGAAACTCAACATCGAGCAACCCACGGTGGTCTGCAAGGCCACCGATCACATCGACGACATGATCGAGATGATCAAGCGCATCGAGGCCAACGGCTACACCTACGAGGCGGGTGGCAACATCTACTTCGACACCAGCAAGTTCCCCAACTACGGGGAGCTGGCGCTCCTCGATCGCCAGGAGCAGCGGGCCGGTGCGCGGATCGAAGTCGACGAGAACAAGAAGCACCCGCGGGACTTCGTCCTGTGGTTTACCAAGTCGAAGTTCGAGAATCAGGCGATGACGTGGGACTCGCCCTGGGGCCGCGGGTACCCCGGCTGGCACATCGAATGCAGTGCCATGAGCACGAAGTATCTCGGTGAGCATTTCGATATTCACACCGGCGGGGTGGATCACATCCCCGTGCATCATACCAATGAGATAGCCCAGACGGAGGCGGCCACGGGGCAGAAGTGGGTCAATTACTGGATCCATGGTGAGTTCCTGCTGATGGACACCGGCAAGATGTCGAAGTCCAAGGGTAACTTCGTCACCCTCAGCGTAGTCGAGGAAGAGGGCTTCGAGCCGCTCGACTTCCGCTTCCTCTGCCTCGGCGGCCACTACCGCACCCAGCTGCAGTTTTCCTATGACGCGCTGAACGCCGCCCGTCAGTCCCGCCGAAACCTCCTCGACCGCATTGCAGCCATCAAGGAAGCCGCCGGTGCGGACGGGGCCGGGGCCGCCACGAACGCGGCCGGCGCGGACGCTGCCGCCCGCCCCGGGGAATCCGGCTCCGAGAGTCGCCTCGGCGAGCGGGCCGCGGCCTGGCTCTCCGGATTTGAGGAGCACCTCGGAGACGATCTCAACGTCCCAAAGTGTCTCGCCGACCTCTGGGGCGTGGTCAAAGACGATGCGCTGACTCCCGCGGAAAAACTCGAGCTGGTAGCCCGCATGGACCGGATCTTCGCGTTGGACCTCCTCGAGGCCCAGGGGTCGACAGATACGTCACTCCTGGAGGACGATATCCGCAAACTCGTGGAGGAGCGTACCGAGGCGCGAAAGAACAGGAGCTTCGCCCGGGCCGATGAAATCCGGGACATGCTTGCCGAGCGCGGTATCATACTGGAAGACACACCGGAAGGAACCAGGTGGAAAAAACTCTAGCCGCTGTAACCTCGGCGGGGTCTGGGTTGTTTACTCTATGGATAAACGGGCGGAGTTCAAGGCAGTCTATGATGCGGTATATCCGCTTATCGTTCGAATCTGCTACAGTATCACGGGAGAGCTCCACGTAGCGGAGGAGTTGTGCCAGGACGCCTTCATTCGATACTATCAGCGCATCGACACCATCCCCACCGGGGAGCAGGCCAAGTTCTGGCTCATCCGCGTGTCCAAGAACCTTGCACTCAATCACGAAAAACAACGCGGGCGGGAACGAAACGCCTATCAGCGCGCCTATCGCCAGCCAAAGAAGGGGCCGGAGTCCGGGGAGACGTCGGTGCTGCGAGCAGAGGCCTTTCAGGCCGTTCAGCAAGCCCTGCGGGAGCTGCCGGAGAACCTGCGAACCGTTCTCGTCATGAGGGAGTACGGAAACCTGAGCTATAGGGAAATTGCCGAGTCGCTTCAGATAAGCGAATCGAATGTGAAAGTGCGGATGCACCGTGCACGTGAGCGCCTTGGCCAGGTGCTCAAGGAGGCCGACATCTATGTACCATAACGGGGAAGACATCTCCGCCTACCTGGACGGAGAGCTACCCGCCGATGCTGCGCGCGAGCTCGAACGGAAGCTCGAGGCCGATATCGCCGCACGTGAGGAGCTCGAGCAGCTTCGCGGGCTTCGCAGTACGCTGCATGACGCCGGGGAGCCGGATTTTCAGGCCGGCCAGGAGCGTGTGTGGATGAGCCTGGAGAGTCAGCTTGGCCTCAAGACGCCGCTGTGGCGACGTCGCGTATCACTCCCATACCCGGCAGTGGCCGCCGCTGCGGTGGCCGTGTTTGCCCTGGCCGGACTGCTGGTCTGGTTTGTGGGCCCGTCGAGCACGGGTCTGGGTGACTTCGAGAGTGCTGCGGCAACCGCAGCCAATGCGCAGATTGCCGTAGGCGGCGTCGACGGCGAAGAGCTTCTGGGCTGGCTTCGGGAGCAGGATCTGGCCGGTGATGTCAGTATGGAGCTACCGGAAAACGCTCATTTCCGCATTATGGGCGAGCCTCAGCTGATGAAAGCGGCCGAGTTCCGCGGACGGGGTGAGTCACCGGACGGCTAATGCGCATGAGGGTACGATACGCTCTCGTTGTCCTGCCGGTGCTGCTGTTCTGCGCGGCATTCCCTGCCGTCGCGCAGGATGGGGAAGGCGCCACGGGAGGCCCCGGGGGGAGCTCTCCCGGCGGGATCGAAACCATCGACGAAGCACTGCGCGAGCTCGCGGACAGCGCCATGGGTGTCCATATCACCGCGCGAATCACCCGGGGCTCGGAGCAGACCGTCTGGAACATGGACGTTACCCGTGTCACCATTTCCGGCAGGGCGGTGACCGTCAGGCTCGACGGGAGCAATGTGACGGTGGTAGCCAAGTTTACCCCCTATCGGGATTCAGGAGATTCCATTCTCCTCGTCGCCCAGGGGCAGACCTGGATATCGCGTGACGGCAACGGGGAGGCGGTTGACTACCAGACCGCCTTCGAGAGCATGCCCATTCAACTCGGAGAAACCGTGGTCTTCTTGCCGCTCGGCGACAATGAGCTTACAATGGACCTCGAAACCGAGGAAAGCACGACGTTCAATATCGAGCTCGAGGTCACGGTCGTCCCCTACGACGGCGAAACCGCAAAGAATGAGTAGCGCCGACACATGAGTCCTACCCGCAGTCACGCCCGGAGCGCCATAGGTGCGACGGTGGCGTTTTTAGTCCTCCTTAGTGCCTTTTATGCTCTGGTCAGCTTCACCGGGCGCACCCCCGTCATCGAAGACATCGAGCCGAAAACGGCAGCGCCCGGGGAACCCATAGAAATCATCGGCGAGCACTTCGGCAACACCCGCGGCCGTGCAAAGGTGCGCATCGCCGGAAGCACACCCACGTCCTCCGCGTATCGCGAGTGGAGCGACGAACGGATCGTGATGGAGGTGCCCGAGGACGTCGACTCCGGGCTCGTGTATGTGGAAACCGATCGCGGCCGCAGCAACGGGGCGTTGTTTGCAAACGCTGCGCACGTTCCGAGCGACTATGCGCCCGAGGATTCCGCGGCGCGGCCGGCCGTGAGCTCGGTTACACCTCAGAGCGCTGCTGTCGGCGATATTATCACGATCCGCGGCGAGCGGTTCGGCGGCAACCGGAACGATTCGCGGGTGACCTTCACCTGGGAATCCGGGGACGGCGAGGCGGGCCGGATCGAGGTTTCCGACGACGAGAACGGATACGTGGACTGGTCCGCACGTGAGGTGCGGGTGCGGGTGCCGGACGGGGCCGTCTCAGGTGCCGTCTTGATAGAGACCGTTCGGGGCGAGAGTCAGGGTGTCGAGGTTGCAATCGAGCATCCTGTGGGCCGGAAGCGTTTCACCGGGCGGCGAAGCCACGCGGTCGCGGTTTCGGTCAGTATAGACTCGGTTCAGCTCGCCGAGGAGGCGGCCGCTGCGACAGTATTCGTGTGGGTGCCGACAGTGGCACGCGCACCGGAGCAGCGAAACTACCAGGTGCTGACCGAATCAGATGTACCCCTTTTCTCCCGTGCGTCCGGAGTCTCTCTCCACCGCATTGTGAATCCTGCGCCGGATACCGCCTGGTCGATGCGCAGAACCGCCCTGTTCGACCGCTACGCGGTTGAAACGCAGATCGAGCCCGCCGCTGTGCCGCGCGACTATAATCGCTCCGCGGAGTTTCTGCGCCGCTACACCGAGGCGGACGAGCTCCTGCCGGTGGACGCTGCGCCCGTGCAGACGGAGGCGGCACGACTCCTTCGAACCGAGCGGAACCCCTACGTCAGGGCTCTTCGCACCTATGAGCGTGTTCTCGCGATCCTCTCCCCCATCGAGCGCGTGGGCGCGGTCCAGCCGGTCGAGGCCCTCGAGACGGGAGCCGCAAACGCGTACGGCTACGCCTCTCTCACCGTCTCTCTGCTGCGCGCGCAGGACATCGCCGCCCGGCTCGTGAGCGGCTACCTTGTCTGCGACTCTTCGGCTATCGAGCGCCACTACTGGGTCGAGTTCTACATCGAGGATTTCGGCTGGGTTCCTCTGGATCCCGCAGCAGCCGACGGTGCCGTATGCGAGAGCTTCCCGATGCCGGAGGATCCGGTGTCCTACTATTTCGGCAACACCGACGCCGATCGCATCACCTTCAGCAAGGGACTTATCGAGGTGCCGCGGATGCACCCCGAGGGGCGTACCCGGCGGGTGGAGACCATGTACTCCCTGCAGACCCATCACCAGGAAGCCGTCGGTGATATCAGCTGGTATCGCGTGCGCTGGCACGATGTGACCTACCTCGGCGATTATTGACGCGCGGCGATTATTGACACCGGTCCCCGCAACACCTATGTTGAGAAAGGCCGACAGGCTCATTTTTTGTGTCGGAGGAGTCGCTTCTTGAATTATCTGCAGCGGACCGATCCCGAGATGTATGACATCGTTCAGCTCGAGGAGAAACGACAGCACGAGAAGCTCGAGCTGATTGCCTCGGAGAACTTTGCAAGTCGTGCGGTTCTCGAAACCGCCGGGACCGTGCTCACGAACAAATATGCCGAAGGATATCCGGGAAAGCGGTATTACGGCGGCTGTGAATACATCGATATGGCGGAGAATCTCGCACGGGACCGTGCGAAAGAGCTCTTCGGCGCCGACCATGCCAACGTCCAGCCGCATTCGGGAAGCTCGGCCAACATGGCGGTGTACTTTGCCGTGCTCAAGCCCGGCGACACCATTCTCGGAATGGATCTTTCCCACGGCGGCCATCTCACTCACGGCGCGCCGGTGAACTTTTCGGGAAAACTCTACAACATTGCCAGTTACGGGGTGGACCGTGAGACCGAGACCATCAACTACGACGAGGTCGCACGCGTTGCACGCGAGACCCGCCCGGCGCTCATTATTGCCGGCGCCTCGGCCTATCCGCGCGTGATCGATTTTCCGCGTTTCCGCGCCATAGCCGACGAGGTGGGGGCACTCTTCGTGGTCGACATGGCCCATATCGCCGGCCTCGTCGCAACGGGTGAGCATCCCTCCCCGCTACCGCACGCCCACTTCGTGACGACGACGACCCACAAGACCCTCCGCGGGCCGCGCGGGGGGCTGATCCTCATCGGGAAGGACACGGAGAACACGCTGGGTATCAAGGCCGCGAAGTCGGGTCGGGTAAAGCGCTGGAGCGAGATCATCGACTCAAACGTGATGCCCGGGATCCAGGGTGGGCCGCTCATGCATGTCATTGCAGCGAAAGGCGTTGCCTTCCGCGAAGCCCAATCGGAGGCTTTCCGCGAGTATCAGAAGCAGATCATCGCCAACGCGCGCGCGCTTGCCGCGGCGCTCGAGACCGAGGGGGCCCGCATCATTTCCGGCGGGACCGACAATCACCTGATGCTCGTCGACGTGACGCCATTCGACATTACCGGCAAGGAGGCGGAGCAGGCGCTCGACCGTGCAAATATCACCGTCAACAAGAACGCAATTCCGTTCGATACTAGAAGTCCGTTGGTAACCTCCGGAATTCGACTGGGTACGCCGGCGCTGACGACGCGCGGAATGCGCGAGGAGGACATGGAAACGGTGGCCTCGCTGATCGTCCGGGTGCTTGCCGCGAAGGGCGATGATGCAGTGGTGGAACAGGTTGGGGAGGATGTGAAGCGACTTTCGGGTCGATTCCCCCTCTATCCCGAAGTTCTCGCTCAGAGTGTGTCGCATTGACAAAGCTCTGAACGGGCTCGTATACTGACTCAAAGAGTCACTCTGGCGGAATGCAGGATGGGCAACCCTTTACAGCTTTCGATGGTCAACTTCAACAAGGGTGCGTACATCATTGTTGAAGGTAAGCAGAAGGCCGACCAGTTCTTCATAATCCGCTCGGGTAAGGTGCGCATCAGCAAAGAGGTTGAAATCGTCGAGGAAGAGGGCGGAAACGTTCTCGCCCCGGGAGACTTCTTCGGCGTTGTGTCCACCATGTCCGGGCACAGCCACATCGAGACGGCCCAGGCGCTGACCGATGTGACCCTCATCTCCGTAAACCGTGATAACTATACCCTGCTGATCGAGCGAAACGCCCCGGTCGCAATGAAGATCATCGAGGCTTTCTCGCGCCGCATGCGCTACCTCGATGAGAAACTCGCCCAGCTCACCTTCAAGGAAACAGCCGAGCCTGATCCCAGCCATCTCTTCTACGTGGGGGAGTACTACGCCCGGCAGAACCAGTACAACCAGGCGTACTACGCGTACTACCAGTACGTGAAGCATGTACCTCAGGGGAAGAACGTTCAAACCGCGCGCGAGCGCATGATGAAGATCAAGCCCTACTCGAAGGCGGTCCATCTAGACGGTGACAGCGAGGTTTTCACCCGCGAGTACCCCAAAGATACCATGATCTTCGCCGAGACAATGCCCGGACGCGAGCTCTACATCATCCAGAAGGGCAGCGTGAAGATCACCAAGATCGTCAATGACAACGAGGTGTTGCTTGCGGTGCTGAAGGCGGGGGACATATTCGGTGAGATGTCGCTCATCGAGAACAAGCCGCGCTCGGCAAGTGCCATTGCGTTCGAGGAGTCGGTTCTGCTCGCGGTGAACCAGGAAAACTTCGAGCGGATGGTGCAGAGCCAGCCGCAGATCATCGCGCGGCTCACGACACTGCTCGCCGAGCGCATCTGGTTCATCTACAAGCAGCTCGCGAACACGCTGCTGAGCGACAAGGTTGGACGGCTCTATGACGCGCTGCTCATCCAGCTCGAGAAGAACCGCGTGCCCATTCGCTCCGGCGAGGCCTACACCTTCGATTTCGGTACCCGCGAGCTCATCAACATGGTCGGCCTCCCTATGGACGAGGGCAATCAGGCCATGAGGGAGCTCCTGAGGAACACCAAGCTCAAAGCCATGGATAATCGCATCCACGTGACCGATCTCGAGGAGATCGACAAGCAGGCCAAGTACTACCGCAAGATGGAAAAGATCGAGCGGGCGCGCAAGCAGCAGAAACGCATCAGCTGACAAGCCACCGTTTTACCAATACGATACGTTTTACCAATACGATAGAGGACACATAATGCAGACAGCATATTTTGCAGCAGGTTGCTTCTGGGGCGTCGAGGACGCCTTCCGGAACGTGAAGGGCGTTTCGTCGGTGCGCTCCGGCTATGCCGGGGGCCACACGGCGAACCCGAGCTATGAGGACGTGTGCAGCGGTACAACCGGCCACGCGGAGACCGTTGAGGTCACCTACGACCCCGAGCAGGTGAGCTATGACGACCTCTTGCGAGTGTTTTTCAGTATTCACGATCCGTCGCAGAAAAACCGGCAGGGACCGGATATCGGGGAGCAGTACCGTTCCGCGATTTTCTACACCACCGATGAGCAGCGCAGCGCAGCGGAGCGAATGGCCGGTGAGGTCGAGGCCGGAAATGGCCCCCGCAGGGTGAACGGGCCCGTCCAGACGCAGATCGAGGGCGCCGCAACCTTCTATCCCGCTGAGGACTATCACCAGCGCTACTTCGAGAAGCACGGGTTCTCCAACGCGCCGGCCGTCCCGGAGGACCTTCGGGTCTAAGTCCTGGAGCCCTTCGACTTCCCGCCGGACTTCCCGCCCGTCTTCGGTGAGGCCGCCACGAGTGCCATGGCCTCCTCGAGGGTCATCTTCTCGATGGCTTCCTTGTCTTTCCTGTCGTCGGGGAGGCTGATGTTCTTGGTGCCGAACTTGATGTAGGGACCGTACTTTCCGTCGTAGACGGCGATCTTCTTGTTACTCTCGGGGTCTTTCCCCAGGTCACGCAGCACCTTCGCCCCGCCGCGACCCTTCTTCTCTTCCTTCAGCAGCTCGAGCGCGCGCGAAAGATCGATGGTGTAGACATCATCGTCTTTCTTGAGCGAGCGGTAGTCCCCGTCGTGTACGACAAAGGGGCCGAAGCGCCCGTTGTTTGCAACGACTTCCTTCCCCGTCTCCGGGTGGACACCGAGGGTGCGCGGAAGGCTCAGGAGCTTCAGCGCCGTATCGAGATCCACGTCACGCGGCTTCATTCCCTTCGGCAGGCTCGCCCGCTTCGGCTTTTCTCCGTCCTCGGTCGCCTCGCCGAGCTGCACGTACGGCCCGTAGCGGCCCACGAGACAGTACACGTCGAGGCCGGTTTCGGGGTCCGTACCGATGGGCTCGGGGCCGTGCTTGCTGAGCTCGATGAGCTCCTCGATCTCCTGCTGATCGAGGTCCGCGGGCGCGACTTCCTCCGGTATGGAGGCGTGCACGGCCTCCTCGCCGTCATCCTGATGGACGAGGTAGGGCCCGTAGCGGCCGACGCGAATCTCGGTATCCTCGGGGAGCTGGGGCAGGGCGACGGTGCGCGATTCGCTCGGATCAATGGCGCCTTCGCGGTCATCCACCTGCTGCTTGAGGCCGTCCTCGCCGAGGTAGAACTCACGCAGATACTCGAGCGAGTCTCGCTCGCCGTAGGCAATCTCGTCGAGCGCGTTCTCCATTTCCGAGGTGAACCCGTACTCGATG
>JAWLDL010000028.1:0-12821 GCA_041686675.1 Spirochaetia bacterium
CCGCAGCGGATATATCCCTGCCGCACAGGATTGTGGAGCGGGAATCCTGTGTTCCTCCTTCCGGATAGTCGGGCGCTCCACAACTCTTTTGTTGACGGGAAAGCGTTTTCCTATGACAATAGGCTATCATTCGCATGAGGAGGTCAGTATGGCTGTCCGAAACGCAGGTATTGTCGCTATGCTCGTCCTGCTGCTCGCACCGTTCGCCCTTGCAAGCGGTGGCCAGGAAGCTGCAAGTGACGATGAACGTGTAACCATTACATGGGGCTATTGGGGGAGCCCGAGCGAGGTAGAACAGAACAAGCGCATAGCCGCGGCTTTCGAGGAACAGAACCCGGATATCCGTGTTGAACACATGACCGCCCCGTGGGGCGACTACTTCACGCGACTGCAGACGCAGTTCGCCTCGGAATCCGCACCCGATGTTATGTTCCTGACCTTCATCTCGCGTTATGCCCCGAGCGATGTACTCCACGAAATGGAGCCGCTGTTCGAGCGCTACGACTTCGATAAATCGGCGTACACTGAGGAGATGCTTCAGGCGTTTACCGTCAATGGTAAGTTGTACGGAGTGCCGCGGGACAACGATACGAAAGTCATCTACTTCAACAAGGCGCTCTTCGATGAAGCCGGCCTTTCGTATCCCTCCCCGGACTGGACAATCGACGAGTTCGTCGAGACGGCTCAGGCCCTCACGTACGTGGGCGACGACGGTGCGCGCCGGTTCGGTTTCGCCTTCGATCCCGGCAACTGGTATGTGGCAGTAAACATGAACCATGCACCGTTGTTCGATGATCCGCACGATCCTACCGAGGTGGCACTGGATCATCCGGACACCCTCGAGGCGCTCTCGTTTCTCGGCGACCTTATCAACGAGTACGAGGTGACGCCGAGTTACGACCAGATGTCGGACACCACCATTCGGATCCAGCAGTTCATGGGCGGTCGTGTTGCCATGCTCATGGACAACCATGCCCGCATACCGGAGTTTCTCGAGTCCGATGACCTGGATTGGGACGTGGCGCATCTACCGCAATTCCCCGGGAAGCCGAAGGGCAATGTAATCGGTGGTGCCGGTTACACTATCTATAGCAAAACCGAAAAGATCGACGCCGCGTGGCGTCTCTGGGAGTTTCTCAACACCGATGCTGTGGAGATGTTCATGGAAGGAGGGCGCGGCACAATCGTACCGGCCAATCTGGACATCCTCGATTCCGACGAGTTCGTCGCGGACCAACCGTTCAACCAACAGGTGTTCGTCGACGAAACCCGCGCGGGTATCACGCTCCCCCCCAATGTCTACTGGTGGGACGTCTACGGCAAGGCCAACCCGTTTCTGGAGAACATCTGGGTGGGGCGAATGTCGGCAGAGGAAGCCGTCCGTGAGGCTATCCCGGTGTTGAACCGAGAACTCGAAGACTAGAATTGTCGAAGGTGGTCCGCGGGTCGACACTCGCGGGCCACGCATCTGCAACTCAAACAGGACGCTATGGGCGCGCGAACGAGTGAACTACGGACGGCACTGCTCTTCCTTGCACCTCACTTGCTGGGATTCCTGCTGTTCCAGATCTTCCCGGTATTCGGCGCAATTGCGTTCAGCCTGCTCGACTGGAACCTGATAACCACGCCCACTTTCGTAGGCCTGGAGAACTACTTCGAGCTGTTCTCCGACGACTATTTCTTCCAGCGTGCGATGCTCAACACCGTCTACTATACGGTGGGCACGGTGACGATCATCGTTGTGGCCTCGCTTGCTGCCGCAGTACTTCTCAATGAGCGGGTGCGTTTTCGCTCCTTCTTCCGGACCATGTACTTCGTGCCCAATGTGTCGTCGCTGGTTGCGGTGTCTTTTGTCTGGATGTGGATCTACAACAGCGACTACGGCTTGCTGAACAATGTGTTGCGGATGCTTGGTGCGCAGGATCCCCCACAGTGGCTGTCGGATGTCACCCTCGCCATGCCCTCGGTCATGGTTATGAGTGCGTGGACACAGGTCGGGTTCTTCACGGTGATTTTTCTCGCCGGGCTGCAGAACATCCCGAACCAGTACTATGAATCGGCCGTGATAGACGGAAGCTCACGTATCCAGTCGTTCCTTCGCATCACACTGCCCTTGTTGAGCCCAACAACGTTCTTCGTGCTCACTCTTGCCATCATCAATTCTTTCCAGGTTTTCGAGCAAACCTTCATCATGACCAGGGGCGGGCCGGCCTTCAGTACGACGACGGCGGTCATGTATATATATGACCAGGCCTTCCAGTATCAGGAAATCGGCTATGCGAGCGCCGTCAGTGTCGTGCTCTTCGCGGCCATCCTTGCAGTCACGATCGTACAGGTGATTCTTCAGAAACGGTGGGTGCACTATGACCTATAGTCCGGCACATACGCACGCCAGGCGGTACCGTCGCCTGGCGCACAAACTCGCCACGTACTTCCTGCTCGGGCTCGGTCTTGTGATCGTTCTTACGCCGTTCCTGTGGATGCTTTCGACTTCCCTGAAAAGTATGAGCGAGGCATTGTCCGTGGATTTCTCGTTCCTGCCTCGGGATGTCCGGTGGGAGAACTACACTGAGGTCTGGCGACTGCTGCCGTTCGGGCGTTTCTTCGTCAACAGTTTCATCGTCTCTATTGCGGTGACAACGCTGCAGGTCGGCCTCAGCTCGATGGCGGCTTATGCGTTCGCGCGCTTGCAGTGGCCGGGCCGTGACATTGTGTTCGTTGTCTATCTGTCCTCCTTGATGCTCCCGATGCAGATCGCCATGATTCCGAACTTCTTCCTTCTCCGGACGCTGGGTGCGGTAGATACGTACGTGAGCGTTATACTACCGCAGTCGTTCGTGGTGTTCGGCACCTTCCTTCTGCGACAGTTTTTTCTCTCTATACCGCGTTCGTTGCAGGATGCGGCGCTGATCGATGGCGCCGGCCATCTGCGGATTTATGCGCTCATCGTGATGCCCCTGGCAAAACCGGGTCTGGCCACGTTGGGAGTCTTCTCGTTCATGTTCTCCTGGAACAATTTTCTGTGGCCACTGATCATGCTCAATTCGCAGCGGCTCTTCACCCTGCCTCTCGGGCTCGTCAGTTTCCAGGGACAGTTCTCAACTAACTGGCCGTTGATGATGGCTGCTGCCTGTCAGTCCATGATACCGGTTCTGATTCTGTACGGCCTCGCCCAGCGTCACTTCATCGAAGGTGTCACCATCTCCGGCTTGAAGGGTTGAGAGCTCCCGACCTTCGATATCGATTAACTGCAAGGAGAAACCGGAATGTTTGACCAGCTTAAGCCCAAAATCGTGATCGTCGGAGCCGGCAGTTCGAGCTTTGGTCCGATCACGCTGTATGACTTATTCAAAAACGTCCTGCATGGCGGCGGTTCTTTGGTGCTCATCGATACGAACCCTGAAGCTCTCGAACGAATGGAGGGTGTTGCCGGTCGGATGTGTGATTACTTCGGTATCGACGTGTCGATAGAGCGCGCGCATGAGGTGAACGAAACCACCGTCAATGCGGACACAGTTCTCGTAGCGGCGGAAGAGGATCGGATTGAACGCTGGCGCGTAGACTGGGAGATCCTTCCCCGCTTCGGGATACGCCACACCCTGGGCGAGAACCGCGGACCGGCGGGACTCTCGCATACCCTGCGAACCGTCCCCCTGGTCCTCGACGTGTGCCGCAAGCTCGAGCACTACGCGCCGCATGCGGTAGTCCTGGTGATGACCAATCCGGAAGACCGGATAGCCTATGCGGTGCGCACATACACCGATATGCAGTGTTTCGGTTTCTGTGACGGACTCTGGGATTTCAAGAACAACTACGTCCAGCCGTTGCTTGGAGTCCGCGGCGAAGACCTGTACGTGGAAGCGGCCGGCATAAACCATGCGGTGTGGATTCAGCACATATCCAACGCTGTTACCGGAGAAGACTTGTATGAACGCCTCGTCGGCGAGGCCCGCAGGCAAGGCTGGCAGCCCCTCGGGCTGCACCTGTATGATACCTTCGGGCTGTGGCCCCACGAGAACGATGAGCACTACGGGGAGTACTTCCCCTACGCGTGCGACTTCCTCGACTGTAAAGGCTACGATTTCGACGGTCATCTGGACATGGACCGCCAGTGGAAAGCGGCGATTGATGGCCTGAACGCAGATCCCGCAGGTATGGATGACTTCGTAAACGCAGCCGCCTCGGCGACGTGGAAGGTTTTCGGCGACGCACCGCCCAGTCTGACTATCAAGGGACTGTTTCAACGGGGGCCCGTGATCGTGCCGAACGCGAATGTGCCGAATGGTGGAAGCATCGACGGGCTGCCCGATGATATGATCATCGAAGTACCGGCCATCGCCTCGCGCAGTGGACTGCACGGAATCCGCTGGGGGGCGCTCCCGGGACCGGTACTGGCCATCCTGATGCGAGAAGGCCAGATCCAGAAGCTGGCCGCTGAGGCGGCTGCCGAAGGGTCGCGACGGAAGGCCCTGTCGGCGCTGCTTCTCGACCCCCATATCTCGTCACCCGCAATGGCGGCCGAGGTTCTGGATGCCTTTCTGGATGCTCACAGTGATTACATTCCCGATTACCTGTGGCGCGGATTGCGGGAGGGGAAGTCTGAGGTGCCTGTCCCACCAGTGAACAAAGAGGAGATAGTATGAGCTTCTATGTGCCGGAGCGTGCCGTGGCGATTGCCGCACACTGCGATGATCTTGATGTCGGGAGTAGCGGGACGGTGGCGCGTTGGACAGCGGAGGGGGCTGCTGTGACGTACGTGATCGCTACCGACAGCGGAGCCGGAAGCAACACGCCGGGCGAAGACCTCGAAGCGCTGAAGACCACGAGGCGGGAGGAGCAAACCCGGTCGGCAGAGGAGGTCGGTGTGCGCGACATTCGTTTTCTGGATCATGCGGACGGTGTACTGCAGCCAACACTCGAATTGCGAAAGCAACTGACACGGATCATCCGCGAAGTGCGGCCCAACGTTGTGCTGACATTCGACCCGGAGATGGCCATATCCGCTACGCGGACCTACATCAATCACCCGGATCATAGAGCAGTGGGTGAGGCCGCAATGTACGCAACATTTCCCAGTGCCGGCAGCAGACCAATCTTCGCCGACCTGCTCGACGAGGGATTCGAGCCGCACGATCCCGCTTATCTGTATCTGCAGTTCTCCAATGTCCCTACGTACCGGGTCGACATCAGCACCACAATGGAGCTGAAAAAGCGCGCTCTACGACATCACACATCGCAGTTCGACGAGGACTTTGTGCAGCAGGTGCAAGAGTGGGCGCTGCGTGACGCCGCGGGGTTCAGCGCTGAGTTCGCGGAGGCGTTTCGAGTTGTAAACCTCAGAAGCGATTGAGTACTGCCAGGGATTCGTGATCCGGCGGCGAGCGCACTTCATACACTTCCCGGCCTATGCCCGACAGGACTGCACGTCAGTACCTTTTGTAAGAGGTCGCCAGACAAGAGACAAAAGGAGGACGACTCATGGCAATCCTCGACATTTCGCAGGTCGTACGCGATTACATTCACGAAGGAAAGCAGTTCACATCGGATAAGAAGAGCGCAATTCTCACCGTTCATCGCGTGGGGCGCATCGCGGGGGCGGGGGCGCTTGATTTCGGCGGAAGCGAGTACTCCGCTGCCGAGGTGAGCTGGCTCGACCCGCAGAAGCAGAGCCCCGACGACAAGTACGGGTGGTGGAAGCTCTCTCCCGGTGAATACCGGATCGAGTTCAACGAGAGCCTCTATCCGCCCGAGGGCACGGAGGCGCTACTTCTCTTCCACCCCTGGTTCGAGGCCGTCGCAGCCGGCGTTTCCCACCCGAGCGAGGTCATTACCACCGAGCGGTCACCGCTTCGTACCACAATCACCGTCGGCCCGCAGGGCCTCTCCATCAAAGAAAACGCGCGGATGTCGCAGGTGACGGCGGTTTCGTAGGGGGCCGCGGCAAAACTCAGTCGTTTTCAGTCAAAGACAGCTCGGAAGAACGCATCTACACTGATTTCATACTTGCGGCGGACGAGACTTCGCCGCCAGACGCACTATCCAGGGAGGTAGGCTTATGAAAAAGCTGTTGGTATGCGTTCTTCTGTTGACGTTTGTGGCTGCCGCAGCGTTCACGTCGGGACAAGAGGAAGCTTCGGGTGGCGAAGAGTCCGCAAGTCAGGCGGAAAACATCGTCATTCGACTCTCACACAGCCATCAGGCCGACGCTGACGCATCCGAGATCCACTTTGCGGCCACCAGGTTCAAGGAGTATGTGGAGGCGAACTCGAATACGCTCGAGGTGCGAATATTCGCCGCCAACGCGCTCGGTGAGGAGCGGGAAGTCTACGAGGGCATGCAGCTTGGTTCCGGCGCGACTGCCGTGATTTCCGGTACCGCCATTCTGAGCAACTTCAACGAGAAGATCGGTGTGCTCGACTTGCCCTTCATTTGGCAGGATTATGATCACGTTCACCGTGTGCTCGACGGTGGTGTCGGCGATGCACTTGCGCAGGGCCTCGACGATGAAGGCTTCAGGGTCCTTGCGTGGATGGACAGCTGGGGATACCGAAATGTCTACACTGCCAATCGCGAGGTCACCGAACCGGGAGATCTGGAGGGGTTGAAGATTCGCACAATCCCCACGCCGATCTACGTTGCAGCTGTCAACGCGATGGGGGCTAATGCCACGCCGATGGATTTTGGCGAAGTATACACCGCGATGCAGACCGGAGTCCTCGACGGCTTCGAGCACAGCGCATCAGTCGTGAAAGCCCAGAGGTTCTACGAGGTCGCCAGTTATGGCGCTCTTACGCAGCACCTGTTCGGACCGCTCGTATTTGCCTACTCTGCGACCGAGTGGGATAAGCTCACTGCCGCTCAGCAGGAAGTTGTGACGGCCGGCGCCGTCATAGCGCGCGACGACCAGCGGGAGCTTGCCCCGGTCAAAGAGGCGGAAGGTTTCGAGTTTCTCGAGGACCAGGGGATGGTCTTCCACGAAATTGACACGACGCAGTTCGAGCAGAATGCCCGATCAGTACAGGATGATTTCGCGGCTGAGCGCGATGCGACCGACCTCCTGAGGCGGATCCGCGCGGCGCGCGACTAATCCGGGACGCATAGCACGCGCATCAAGCCGTGCGATGCGGGGTTCTATCAGGAAGAGGGCCGTCTTCGGACGGTCCTCTCGCCTGTTCCGACCGCGGGAATGGAGGACTGATTGGAGAAGACGTTTAGGACCATCGATCGGGTTTTCGAGATCGCAATCATCGCCATATTCGTAATGATGGTCTTGGTTGGCGGTATGCAGGTGTTCAACCGCTTCGTGTTGAACCGGTCGCTGAGCTGGAGCTCGGAGCTGCAGCGCTACGCTCATATCTGGATGGTGTACCTCGCAATACCGGTAGCATATCGGCGCGGACGACACATCGGCATGGACGTGGTCAAACAGCGAATGAGCGCACCGGTTCAACGTTTTCTGGCATTCTTCAATCACGGGCTGTGGATCGTCCTCTCGGTGTCCATCATGCTATTCACGCGACGGATCATGCAGGTTGCGGTGCGGCAGAAAAGCCCGGGAATGGGGGTGCGGATGGATTTCGTGTACCTCGGCCTCGTCGTGGGCTCCGCTTACCTCCTGTTCGTAGCGCTTCGTAAACTCGGCGTAGAAATACGGTCCGTCGTGTCAAACAAAAGAGAGGAATAAGATGGTCGTCGGCATTTTCGTCGCGCTATTGCTTCTCATACTCATCGGTACGCCCGTGTTGCTCGCCATCGGTGCCGTCGCGCTCGCGGGAGTGATTATCGTTCCCGAGCTTGTCACGGCCATCTTTCCCCAGAAGCTCTTCGCGATCCTCGACTCATTCGGGTTGCTCGCGATGCCCTTTTTCATACTCGCCGGCTCGATCATGTCTCGAGGCGGGATAAGCAAACGACTCGTCGAGTTTGCCGAGACTGCGGTCGGCCACCTCCGTGGGGGGCTCGCGCAGTCGAACGTGGTGGCGAGCATGGTGTTTTCGGGCGTGTCGGGCTCTTCCACCGCCGACACGGCGGCTATCGGCTCCATTCTGATTCCGTCGATGAAGGAGAGGGGTTACAAGGCCGGATACGCCTCCGCGATAACAGCGACCTCTTCCACGATCGGCCCCATTATTCCACCGAGCATGGTAATGATCATCTACGGATCCATGGCCGGCGTTTCCATCGGCGGGCTCTTTCTCGCGGGGCTCATCCCCGGCGTACTGATCGGAATCGGCCTCATGATCGCGATTTACATCCAGTCATTCCTTCCAAAGTATCCGGAGCTCCGGAGCACGCAGGGGAAACTCAGCCTGATCCGCGTGCTCAAGTCTGCGAGAAAGGTGTGGGTTGCCCTGCTGGCACCTGTCATCATTCTGGGTGGGATCATTAGCGGGGTCTTCACCGCAACGGAAGCGGGCGTAGTTACCGTCTTCTACGCACTTATCACAACTTTCTTCGTCTATCGTACGTTCAGCTGGCGGGACATGCCCGATATCATTCTGGATTCAGCGATAACGACGTGCCAGGTTGTCGGGATCATATCGGTGGCCGGTGCCCTGGGATGGCTGCTCTCCTACCTGAACTTCAATATGCAGGTGCTGCAGTTCCTGTCGAGCGTTTCGACCAACCCCACAATCGTTCTGGTGACGATGCTTGTGATCATGCTGATGCTGACGATGTTCGTGGAGTCACTGGCCATCCTCATCATATTCGTGCCGGTCGCGGTGTTCGTCACGAGTCAGTTCGGGCTGGACCCGTACTACGCCGGCATTTGTATCGTTATGGCCACGCAGATCGGCGCGACCACCCCGCCTGTCGCGGTGCTCCTCTTCGTCTCGACCAGCATTGCCGAGACAACGTATGACCAAACCGTGCACTACGTGTGGCCATTTCTCTTCACGCTCCTACTGGTGTTGCTGGCAGTGATTCTGTTTCCCCCACTCGCGACATTCATCCCCTCAACGCTGGTCGGGATATAGGGAGGCGATATGAGCTCGGCGTCGTTTGATCTCAATGGTTCCGTTGCGCTGGTTACCGGCTCGAGTCGCGGCTTGGGCTACGTTATCGCCGAAGGTCTTGCCCGGGCGGGGGCCACCGTCATTCTCAACGGACGGGACGAGGCCCGCCTTTCCGCCGCGGAGGAACGACTGGCGTCGGCGGGGCACCGGGTTGGATCCTCGGCTTTCGACATCACCGATGAGAGATCGGTCTCCGCGGCCGTGGAGGAGCTCACGGGGCGATTCGGAAAGATCGACGTACTGGTGAACAACGCGGGCATGCAGCAGCGTGAATCCCTGGAGGAGTTTCCCGAGGACGGATGGCGCCGGCTGATCGAGATCAACCTTACCGGCGCCTTTGTAGTGTCGAAGTATGTGGCCCGCCAGATGATCGAGCGCCGAGCGGGAAAGATAATAAACATCTGTTCTCTGCAGAGTGAGCTGGGCCGTAGCACCATCGCCCCGTATGCGGCGAGCAAGGGCGGGTTGAAGATGCTCACAAAAGGGATGGCCGTCGACTGGGCCAGGCACAACATACAGGTCAACGCCATCGGTCCGGGTTACTTCATAACCGAGATGACCAGACCACTTGCCGAAGACGAGGCGTTCGATTCGTGGCTGCGACAACGGACCCCCGCCGGTCGATGGGGAGAGCCGGAGGAGTTGGTAGGCGCAGTGTTGCTCTTTGCCTCTCCGGCATCGTCCTATATCAACGGCCAGATACTCTACATCGACGGCAGTCTGATGTCCGCCGTATAGAAAAGGAGCGCGATCATGAACTTAGACGATCCGAAGAACTGGTGCTACGCGAGTCCCGAGAACCCCGGCCTTCATCTGGTCGTGTCGCCGGATAACTCGGCACTGAAAGTTACCTCGGTGTTCCGGCTCAATATTCCCCGAGGAGAGAAGTACAGTCTCTCAAACGAGACCCTCGAGCTGAATGCGGCTGTGATTGAAGGTCGTGTTACCGTAAATGGCGCGGCGGGAGAGGGTGTTCTGTCCCGTCTCGACTCGTTGTATCTTCCAGCCGGCGCCGAGGCAACAGTGAACGCCACTGAGGACGCTGTTCTCTACGTGGGCGGCGCGCCGTTTGAGGGCCTCGGGAGCCCCTTCGTTCGGCACTACGAGCCGGACATGCCGCTCGGGGAGATTCACCAGATTCACGGTGAAGCGCCCTATGAGCGGGAGGTATTCATGGTGCTCAACCAGGAAACCGACGCCTCGCGTATGATCAACGGCTTCACCTGGGGTGCTCCGGGGATGTGGACGAGCTGGCCCCCACATCAGCACTCCGAGCATCTGGAAGAGGTGTACTGCTATTTTGACATCCCGGCACCCCGGTTCGCACTGCACGTCTCTTCCCGTCGGGCAGGTGACGTGGAAGCAGTACATCCGGTGCGCACAGGCGACTTTGTTGTCATTCCCGAGGGCTATCATCCGACGGTGGGTACGCCGGGTACCAGAAGCTCCTACTTCTGGGTAATGGGCGCTCATTCGCTTGAGAGCCGGCGCTACGACCTTGCGAAGGCGGATTTTGGTGTGTAGATGAAGAAACGGCGTTACAATTAAAGGAGATGGGAGAAGGGGAATTCGACCATTGGGGGACCAACATGGATCGCCTTGTCGATGCTTTCTGGATAGCACGTTACGATTACGAGCCGGGGTGGTTCATTGAACCGCACGCTCACGAGTTCTATCAGGTCATATACGTTGTAGACGGAACGGGCACCGCCTCGCTCGACGATCAGAAGATGGAGGTGGCGGAGGGCTGTGTGCTTCTGCTGAAACCGCACGTTGTGCATAGCCTCCTCGCGGACCGTGGAGATCGTGTCCGTACGATCGATACCAAGTTCAACGTCTACGGTTCGCGGCTTGTAGCCGATCTCGAGAGGATTCCCTCGATCGTATCCGACGATGCGCAGCGGGTGCGCCCGATTCTCGAGCAGGTGCGCCTGGAAGGGCTCAAAGCAAGACCGTGGTATCGACCGCTCTGCAACGCCCTCATGCTTCAAGCGCTCATTACCCTGCTGCGAGAATCCGGTGGACAGGAAGTGTCGGAGCCCGCAAACATCCCGCTCAAATTCGATGACGAAGCAGTGCGGAAGGCGGTGATGATCATACAGCGCAACTTCGCGAGAGAGCTTAGCCTCCGCGATATCGCGGACCGGGTCGGTTACTCACCGGAGTATCTCTCGAGACGATTCTGCCGCCGTGTCGGGCTGTCGATCCATCACTACTTGATGTACTACCGGATCGAACAGGCGAAGGAAATGCTCACCTACTCCGAGGTCAGCGTCAAAGAGGTCGCCTTCAATACCGGATTCAAGAGCATCCACCACTTTACACGTGCCTTCAAGCAGTTTGAGGGGCTTCCGCCCGCGACCTGGCGGCATCAGGAGCGGGAGGGCATCTGGAAGAATGTCGTCATCGCGCCCGGTTTCGTGAATGCCGACATTACCGTTACGCCGAAAGGTCCGCGGCCGGGCACGGCCCGGGAATAGAACGCCGGTTTCGTAGGGGGCCGCGGTGAGTTTGTCCCGTTGACGCCCGGATCAAGAGGGCTCATAATACGCTCGACACGCCGATGCAGCACGACGAGCTTAACGATAATGTCGAGCGCCTGTCGTCCCGCGTGGACCAGGTGATGGATGCCCTCTCCAAACTCAAGGCCGGGCGCGAGGCCGATGGAATCTCCACGGACGCGAGCCCTGCCGAGGTTCTCCCACTCGAGGAAGTGCCCGAAGAATCCGGCGATACCGGTGCCGCCCCCTCCGTCAGTCTCCCGCTCACCGAATCGCTCTTCGAGCGGTTGCTCCAGCAGATCGTAAAGGGGCAGCATACCAGGCCCGATCTTGGGCTCGACAGCGACGAAGTCCAGGAGCTTCTCGACACGACCCCCGATATCGCGGTGGAGCTCGACCACGACGGCCGCGTGTTGTACGCAAATGCCTCGTTTTCCGTCGCTTTCGGCTATTCGCACTCCGACGTCGTCGGGACCTCGTTTATAGACCTTGTTCAGGAAGGCTATCGCCGGCCCTTGCTCTCCCACATGAGAGAGGTCGCCGCAACGAGCACGGTAGCCCGCGTGGCGACACCGGATGACATCGTGCTGTTTCGCGCCCGCCATCAGGACGGCAGTTATCTCTCCGTCGAGGCCCTGCTGAGCACCTATCACGAGGAAGAGGCGATACGCATCGTCGTGGTGATGCGTGATCTGTCGGTGCATCGGAGCCTGCTCGAGGAACTGCGGGAAAGCAAGGACAACTACGACGCGCTCTCGGAGACCATTACCGAGGCCATCGTCCGCCTCGACGAGAGCTTTACGATCGTCTACGCGAATGCGGCCATCAAGTCGACGTTCGGCTATGAGCCGGAAGAGGTTCGCGGCGAGCCGTTTCGCATGCTCTTCCCGCCGGGCGAGTATCAGCGCAACGAAAGCGCATTCCGCAAGTACTTCATCGTGGATGATCAGGATCGGAACAGACTTGGTCTCCACAACACGATCGAGCTCCTCGGCAAGCACAAACACCGGGGGATCGCGCCCATGGAGGTCTCCTTCGGAAACTCGAAGGAGTACCGCGGGCGCACTCTCACCTGCATCATCCGGGATATCACCCGCCGCAAGAATGCGGAGCGGCGCCTGCGGCACCTTGCCTACCATGATCAGCTGACGGGGCTTGGAAATCGCGACCTGTTCAACGCGGACATGCGGGACGTGCTGCACAATCTCAAGATTGCGGCAACCGGCTACGCCGCGGTCATGTTTCTCGATCTCGACGGCTTCAAGCAGGTCAACGACACCCTCGGCCACGAGGCCGGTGACAA
>JAWLDL010000029.1:0-12724 GCA_041686675.1 Spirochaetia bacterium
CTCACTTTCATTGCGAGCCCTCTCTTACAGGTTCCGCGACCTGACGCGCCCACGCTTCGTCAGGCCCTCATGATGATGCATTCGCAGATGCCCTTCGATCTGCGACATGAGGTCGAGGTCGACACCAACCATGATCAGCAGCGACGTACCGCCCATGAGGAAGGCAAGCTGCTGCGGAAAGTTGAACAGTTGCTGCACGATGGTCGGAATGACCGCGATGAATGCCAGGAACAGCGCTCCCGGAAGAATGATACGGTTCAGGATCCGGGTAAAATATGCTTCCATGCGCTCCGTTCTGATGCCGGGGATGGAGCCGCCGTTTTCCCGGATATTCTTTGAAATCTCGATCGGATTCAGCGTCACCTGGGTATAGAAGTACGCAAAGAAGATAATCAACGTCGTGTAGACGATCAAGTACGGCGCATTCCCCGGGTTCAGCCAGTTGGCAAGCCCCTGCAGCCAGCGGACGCTTGGCCCGAGGCCCTGTGCGATCTGCAGGGGAAAGGTCATGACCGACGAGGCAAAGATAACCGGAATGACGCCCGAGGGGTTGATCTTGAAGGGCACATAGGTGTTCTGCGCACCATACATGCGCCGACCGACCACCCGTTTCGCGTAGTGGACCGGTATCTTTCGTTGCCCGCGCTGCTCGTATATGACGAGCATAATCACCACCACGAACATCACGAAGACCACGATGACGAAGACGGGATTCAGATCGCCTCGCTGAATATCCTGAATGAGGATCCACAGCGCGTTCGGCATCCGTGCCACGATACCCGCGAAAATCAGGAGCGATATACCGTTTCCGATGCCGCGCTGGTTTATCTGCTCACCCATCCACATGAGAAACACCGTACCCGATGTTACCGTCAGCATGGAGATGACCGTGTACAGGCCCCGCGAAAGCGTAATCGCATTCGGGATGCTGTCCGCATATACCGTTACGGCAAAGGACTGAATCAAAGAGACAACCACGGTGCCGTAGCGCGTGTAGCGCTGAATCTTCTTGCGGCCGCCCTCTTCCTCGGAGATCTTCTTCAGCTTCGGAAACACGAGCAACAGAAGCTGCATAATGATCGACATCGAGATGTAGGGCATGATGCCGAGCATGAAGACCGAGAACCTGCTGAACGCACCACCCGCGAAGAAGTCGAGGTACTGCGTCACCGAGATCCCGCCGGTGGCCTGCTGCGTCAGGAAATACACCTTGAGCGCGTTCAGGTTGATGCCCGGGATGGGAATCGCGGCACCGAGCCGGAAGATCATGAGGATGAACAACGTGAAGAGGATCCGCTCGCGCAGATCCTTGATGCGGAAAACGTCGACTATCGGGTTGGATGCTATAGCCATGCTATTCCTTATCGTCGGCGTCCGAGGTCGTGGCGGTCTCCTCGACTGTCGCCTCCACTACCGGCTCGTCCGCTGCCGTCTGCTCGGCGCCGGAAACCGTACCGCCCGCGGCCTCGATCTTGGCCCGGGCTCCGGCGGAGATCGGCAGATCCTTCACGGTGAGCTTTTTCTTGATCTCACCGACTGCGAGAATCTTCGCGTCCTTCACACTCTTCTTGAGCACGCCATGCTCTTTCAACGTCTCGAGACTGACCGTGTCACCGCTCTTGAAGACCCTCTGCAGGGTCGACAGGTTCACGGGAACGACCTCCCTCTTGAAGGGATAGTTCGAGAATCCGCGCCGTGCCACACGGCGATAGATGGGCATCTGGCCGCCCTCGAAGCCCGGACGAACGCTGCCGCCCGAGCGTGCATTCTGTCCCTTGTGGCCTTTGCCGCTCGTCTTACCGCGGCCGCTGCCGCGCCCACGCCCCACTACACGTTTGGCGTGCCGCGTGCCCTCAGGTGGCTTCAGGAAATCCATAATTATGACAGCTCCTCGACGCTTACGAGATAGTCGATGCTTCGAATCATGCCCATAACCGACTCGTCGGCGGGGCGTACCACGCTCTGGTTGATCCGCCGCAGGCCAAGTGCCTCGATGGTCGCCCGATGCTTCGGCTTACGACCGATGGGACTCCGCCTGAGCGTGATGCGGACCTGCTTCGTCTTCTTCTTGGCCATGACTTAACCCCACAGCTCCTGCAGTGTCTTCCCGCGGTTCTTCGCGACTTCGCGGGCGTCCATGATCCGGGAAAAGCCCTCGAACACGGCCTTCACCAGGTTCACCGCGTTCTGTGATCCCATGGATTTACTCAGCACGTCATTGATACCGCTGACTTCCATGACCGCCCGGACCGGGCCGCCGGCAATGATCCCGGTACCCGGTGCGGCAGGCTTCATGAGCACTCGCGCGCTCTTGAACTCGCCGATCACCTCGTGCGGGATGGTGCTGCGCTTCAGGGGGATTTGAATGAGGTTCTTCTTCGCCCGATCCACGCCCTTTCGGATGGCCTCCGACACGTCGTTGGCCTTGCCGTAGCCGAACCCGACGGATCCCGCCTTATCGCCAACCACGACAATGGCCGAGAAGGAGAACCTGCGTCCGCCCTTTACAACCTTCGCCACGCGATTGAGCTTGATGAGCTTCTCCGTAAAGTCTTTATCTCGTCCTTGTTCCAAGATAGCCCCCTACACCTGCACTCCGGCTTTGCGGACGCCGTCGGCAATGGCCTTGACCACACCATGGTAGATGTTGCCGTTGCGGTCGAATACGACCGTCGTGATTTTCTCGCCCTTGAGCTTCGCACCGAGCGCCTCACCGAGCTTCGTTGCGTCGTCGACCTTCGGCTTCAGCCCCTTGGTCTCGCCCGCAAGACTCGACACCGACGCCAGCGTATGCCCCTGTGTGTCATCGATGACCTGGGCATACACGTGCCGATTGCTCTTGAATACGGAAAGCCGCGGTCGTTCCGGCGTCCCGTGGATCGACTTTCGGATCCGGAGCTTGCGCTGTTTCCTGCGTCTGTTCTTGATATCCAACCGCTTCATCGCATGTGCCCTCGCTACTTGATACCGGCCTTACCGACCTTGCGTACGATGCGCTCTTCCTCGTACTTGATACCCTTGCCCTTGTAGGGCTCAGGGGGACGGAGCGATCGCAACTCGGAGGCGGCCTTGCCGACCTCCTGCTTGCTGTTCCCGGAAACCGTAAACTTGTTGGGCCCATCGGTCGTAATGGTCAGCCCTTCGGGAACCGGATACTCGATCGGTGTCGAAAACCCGAGGTTGAGCACCAGGGTGTTGTCCCTGAGCTCGGCCCGGTACCCGACACCGTTGATCAGCAGTGTCCGGCTGAAGCCCGTCGTAACGCCCGTGACCATATTCCGGATGAGATTCCGATACAGTCCGTGAAAGGCCTTCGCCCGCTTGGAGTCATTGACTCTCGTGACCAGGATTGCGCCGTCTTCAGACTTCACCTCTACGAGGTGGCTGAACTCCTGGCTCATCGTGCCGCGGGGACCTTCGACCGTAACTTTACGATCCGCGATCGACACCTTTACGTTTTCCGGAACGGGAACCGGCAGTTTTCCTACTCGTGACATGGTTCTATCCCTTTACCACACGGAGCAGATGAGCTCGCCGCCCACCTTCTTCTCGCTTGCCTTTTTCGCCGTCGTCACGCCCGAAGAGGTGGACACGATAAGCGTGCCGTATCCGTTGAGCACCCGCGGCATCTTTCGATACCCGGAGTAGACCCGGCGACCCGGGGTCGAGATCTTCTTCAGCCCGTGAATGATCGGGTTCATGTTCGTGTCATACTTCAGGAAGATTCGGATGCTGGTATTGCCGTCCTGGTTGATCTTCTTGAAGTTCTTGATGAAGCCCTCGTTCTTCAGGATCTTTACGATCTCGAGCTTCAATTTCGACGGGGTGATATCAACCCGTTC
Source organism: Spirochaetia bacterium (assembly GCA_041686675.1). Taxonomy (GTDB): domain Bacteria; phylum Spirochaetota; class Spirochaetia; order DSM-27196; family PWMO01; genus JAAAOH01. The sequence goes on from JAWLDL010000029.1 coordinate 3,843, forward strand.
GAACTTCGCCATGCTGGCGTTGCGAATTTTGGTCAGCATGTCTGCAATAGGGTCCGAAACGCTCATACACCTCTCCCTACCAGCTCGATTTGGTAACGCCGGGGATCATACCTTCACTGGCAAGTTGTCGAAAACAGATTCGGCACATCTGAAACTTCCGCATATACCCACGGGGCCTGCCGCATATGCGGCACCGATTGTAACTGCGGGTAGAGTACTTCGGCTTTCTATTTGCCTTGGCAATCAAAGCTTTCCTGGCCATGCCTGCTCCTCTCTCTCTACTTGCTAAACGGCATTCCAAGCTTATCGAGAAGCGCCCGCGCCTCTCTGTCAGTCTCGGCTGTCGTGACTATCGTAATATTCAATCCCGTGATGTTCTCGATCGAGTCGTAGTCGATCTCCGGGAAAATGATCTGCTCGGTTACACCGAGCGAGTAATTGCCATGCCCGTCGAACGCGTTCGGGTTCACGCCGCGGAAGTCCTTGACGCGGGGAAGAGCGACGTTGATGAGGCGGTCGAGGAAGTCGTACATCCGGTAACCCCGAAGCGTTACCTTCGCGCCGATTTCCATGCCCGCCCGAACCTTGAAGTTCGAGATGGACTTCCGCGCCTTTGTCTTTACCGCCTTCTGCCCTGCGATCTGAGTCATCTCCGCGACCGCGGCATCGAGCATCTTCTTGTTCTGAATCGCGTCACCGACGCCCATACTGAGCAGGATCTTCTCGAGGACGGGCACCTGCATGATGGAGGCGTAGCCGAACTCCTCGGCGAGCTCCTTCTTGATGGTCTCGTCGTATCGAACCCGCAGGGCGGGCACGTATGTTGTCGCTGCCTGCGCCATTATATCTGCTCCCCGGTCTTCTTCAGGACGCGAACCTTACGGCCATTCTCGAACTCGAGGCCGATGCGGCTCGGCCGCCCGTCTTTGGTCACCGCCATCAGATTCGACAACTCGATTGCGGCCTCAAGCTCTATGATGCCGCCCTGGTCCTGCTGGCTGCGCCGGCGCTGGGCCTTCTTGACCATGTTCACGCCTTCAACCACTGCGCGACCGTTCTTGAGATCGATGCGAAGAATGCGCCCGGTCTTGCCCTTGTCCTTGCCCGCGATGACCATGACCTGATCATTTCGCTTCAGCTTCGTCTTGTACGTTCGTTCCATAGCTCTACAGAACCTCCGGTGCGAGAGAGACGATCTTCATGTAGTCCTCTTCGCGCAACTCGCGCGCGACCGGACCGAAGATACGCTTTCCCTTCGGGTTCTTTGCCGCATCGATGATTACACAGGCGTTGTCGTCAAAGCGGATGTATGTCCCATCCGACCGCCGATGCTCCTTCCTGGTGCGCACGATAACCGCGCGCTCCACCGTTCCGCGCTTCACCGGCGCGTTGGGAAGGGCATCCTTGACGGCAACAACTATGACGTCACCGATGCCGGCCGTCCGACGCTTGCTGCCGCCCAGCACCTTGATGCACTGGACGCGTTTCGCCCCGGAGTTGTCGGCCACGTTCAGGTACGAATTCATCTGAACCATTGCTCGCCACCTTTACTTCGCGCGCTCGACGATCTCGACGAGTCGCCACTTCTTGTCCTTGCTGATCGGACGCGACTCGATAACGCGGACTCGGTCGCCCACGTGAGCGTCGTTGTTTTCGTCGTGCGCCTTCACCTTCTTGGTCAGGTTCACATACTTCTTGTACAACCGGTGCACGGTCCGCTTCGTGACGGAGACGGTGATCGTCTTATCCATCTTGTCGCTGACGACCACGCCCGTGAACATCTTCTTCTGTGCCTTCGGCATCCGAATAAGCTTCTCGGCCATTTAGCCCTCCACCGTCTCCTGCACGTCCGGATGGTTGTAGATCAACGTGTTCAGCCTGGCGATCTTCCGCCGCAGGTTCCGCTTCTCGAGCGGATTGTCCACGTGGCCGACAACCATGTTGAACCGAAGGTTGCGGTACTTCGTCTTCAGCTCCTCGCGCTTTGCGAGCAACTCTTCAAACGTCAGATCCTTGAATGAATCCCTCATAACCTACCATCTCCGTGCGACGACGCGCGTCTTGATCGGCAGCTTGCTCGATGCCAGGTTCAGCGCGTCCTCGGCGAGGTCGGCGGCGACACCCGCTATCTCGAACATCACAACGCCGGGCTTCACTGCGGCCACCCAGTACTCCGGGTTGCCCTTTCCCTTGCCCATGCGCGTCTCGGCCGGTTTCTTGGTGTAGGGGATATCCGGGAACAGCCGGATCCACACCTTGCCGCCGCGCTTCATCTTACGCGTCATGGCGATACGAGCCGCCTCGATCTGCCTATTGGTGATGAGATGGTTGTCCATCGCCATCAGACCGTACTCGCCGAATGCGAGGTTGTTGCGTCGAGTCGTCTTCCCACCGAGGGTGCGCTTCATACGACGCTGTTTCTTCCGGAACTTCGTTCTCTTCGGACTCAGCATAGTTTAGCTCCTCGAGTCACCCTTGCCGCCGCCCTTGCGGTCGCGACGCAGGAGAGCACCCGCATCTTCCTTCATATCCTTGCCGTAGACCTCACCATGGAAGATCCACACCTTGACCCCGATAACACCGAAGGTCGTGAATGCCTGCGCGAGACCGTACTCGATATCCGCGCGCAGCGTATGAAGGGGTACCCGACCGGAGCGAACCGTCTCGGTTCGCGACATCTCGGCCCCGCCGAGCCGGCCCGAAATCTTGATCTTGATGCCCTGCACACCGGCCTTGTTGGCCGAGTTGAGAGCCATCTTCAGGGTCCGGCGAAAGGAGGCGCGCGTGCGCAACTGCCGGGCGACGTTCATCGCGACGACCTGCGCGTGCGTTTCCGGGCGCTTGATCTCCTTGATCTTGATCTGGATCTTGCGGCCCGCGAACTTTTGCAGCATGGCCCCCACCTTTTCGATGGTGGAGCCCTTGGTGCCGATGATCACGCCGGGTCTCGACGTATGAACCACCAGGGTGATTCGCTGCGGGTGCCGAATGATCTCGACGTCCGCGATCTCGGCGTTTCGCGTAAGCGGACTCGTTGCCAGAAGCCGTCTGAACTCCAGATCCTGGTGCAACGTGTCCGCATACTCGCGCGGATCCACGAACCAGCGCGATCGCCACGTCTTATTGATCCCGAGCCGCATGCCCGTTGGGTTTACTTTCTGTCCCACGCTATGCCCCCGTCGCCTTTACTTCGTCCACCACCGCGGTGATGTGACTCATGCGTTTGTGAATGAGATCAGCACGGCCCCGCGCGCGAAACCATACCCGCCGCAGCCGCGGCCCCTCGTCGACTCGAAGCTCCTTGATATAGAGCATGTCCTCGTCGAGGTTCTTGTTCGCGTACAGCGCGTTCGCCGCCGCCGACTCCACCACCTTCTTGATCATCTTCGCACCGCGATGCGGAAGGTTCTCGAGGATGGCGACCGCCTCGGTGTAGGGGCGCCGACGAACTTCGTTCGCCACCCGCCGCACCTTGAACGGCGAAATTATCTGGTATCGAGCGCTCGCTTTATAACCGCTCACCTGCGTCTTCGTGGCCATTCCGGATCCTCCCTAGCGCCGCTTCGCCGCTTTTCTGTCGGAACCCGCGTGCCCACGGAAAATGCGTGTTGGTGCAAACTCTCCGAGCTTGTGCCCGACGAGGTTTTCGGTGACGTATACGGGCACCCAGGTCTTTCCGTTGTAAACCGAAATCGTCATACCGACCATTTCGGGGATGATTGTCGAGGTCCGCGAGAAGGTCTTTACCATCTTCTTCGCACCCGACTTGTTCATCTCGACGACCTTCGAATAGAGGCTTTTCTCGATGAACGGGCCCTTCTTGATTGATCTGGACACGGCTCTCTCCTACTTCTTCTTCCGTCGCTTGACGATGAATCGGTCCGAATACTTGTGCTTCTTGCGCGTCTTGTAGCCCTTGGTCGGGATACCGGTTGGCGACACAGGGTGACGTCCGCCGGAAGTATGCCCCTCACCACCACCGTGGGGGTGATCGACCGGGTTCATTGAAACACCGAGAACCTCGGGGCGTCGACCGAGCCAGCGCGCACGTCCGGCCTTGCCGAGACGCACGTTCATGTGGTCCTCGTTGCCGACCGCACCGACGGTTGCCGAGCAGCGTTTGAACACCATTCGGGTTTCGCCGGAGGGAAGCTTTACGGTGACGTAGTCCTTCTCCTTCGCGACGAGCAGGGCACTTGCACCGGCGGCCCTGGCAAGCTGTCCGCCTTTCCCGTGCTTGAGCTCGACATTGTGCACGGTCGTACCGAGCGGAATGTTGTCGAGCGGCAGGCTGTTGCCGACCCGCGGCGCGGCAGTCGGACCGTTCTCTATCTGCGCACCCTTCACGAGGCCCTTCGGGGCGAGAATGTAGCGCTTCTCTCCATCCGCATACTGCACAAGAGCGATATTCGCGGTGCGATACGGATCGTACTCGAGCGCAACGACGGTGCCGGGAACGCCAAGCTTGTCGCGGCGAAAATCGATCTCCCGATACTTCCGCTTGACGCGCCCACCCTTGCGGCGGACGCTGATGCGCCCCTGATCGTCACGGCCGGCGCGGAACTTCCGCCCCTTGGTGAGCCCCTTCTCGGCCTTCTTCTTGGTGTCTATTTCTTCGAACGTCAGGCCCGTCATATAGCGACGGCCCGGCGTTGTCGGTTTGTACTTCTTGACAGCCACTTCCGACCCCCTGTTTATGCGCCCTCGAAGATGCTGATGGTTTCACCGGGAGAAAGCGTCACGACCGCCTTCTTCCACGACGCCGTAAAGCCCTGCTTGTAGCGCACCCGCTTCGGCTTGCGGGAGACATTGAGCACGTTGCAGGCGACCGGATGGACACCAAACAGCTCGCGAATGGCCGACTTGATCTGTATCTTGTTGGCCCGTGCGTCCACGCGAAACACGTACTGGTTCGTCTCGCGCAGTGCGTTTGCCTTCTCAGTCAATACGGGCTCGATAATCACCTTATCCGCATCCATACTCAGTCTCCGTAAAACTCGTTCAGCGACTTCGCCGCGCTCTCGGTCATGACGACCTTGTGAGCGTAAAACAGCTCATGCGCACTCAAGCGATTGAATGCGAGCGACCGGAGCCACGGAATATTCCGACCGGCACGTCGCATCATCACGCCGTCATCCCCGAGCACCATGACCGTGCGCTCCTGCGGCACCAGGTTCCTGAGGATCGCCATGAGGTCCCGGGTCTTGCCCGATTCCACATCGAAGTCCTCCACGACAACCAGTCGTTCGCGCTGAGCAATCATGCTCAGAAGCGACTTCATCGCCACGCGCTTCTGCTTGCGCGGCAGACGCTGCCGGTAACTCCGGGGCTGAGGACCGAAGGCGACACCTCCGCCGACCCATACGGGAGACTGTCGGCTTCCCGCGCGCGCCCGGCCGGTACCCTTCTGTCGCCAGGGCTTCTTACGGCTGCCGACCACGTCGGAGCGTCCCTTGACCGCCGCGGTCCCGACCCGCCGATTGGCAAGCTCGGCGTTCACCGCGTAGTACACCGCGCCCTCGCTCACCTCGCGACCGAATACCGCGTCGTTGAGCTCGATGTCGCGCAGCTCCTTACCGTCTTTCGAAAGCACTTTCGCGTTCATGATTCCTAGCCCTTCTTGCGTGCCCAGGAGACAAGCACATAGCCCTTGCGCACACCGGGAACGGATCCCTGAACGAGAAGCGCCTGCTTCTCGGTATCAACCTTCACCACGCGAAGGTTCTGCACGGTGCGTCGGTCGTTGCCCATGCGCCCGGCCATCTTCTGGCCCTTGATGGTCTTCGAGGGGCTGGCGGCCATACCGGTGGAGCCATACCCGCGGTGAAACTTGGACCCGTGGGTCTTCTCACCACCGCTAAAGCCGTGTCGCTTCATGACACCCTGATAGCCCTTTCCCTTCGAATACCCGACAACGTCAACGTGCGTCGCATTCTCAAAGAGATCCAGTCCGATGCTGTCACCGACCGAAACGTCCTGCTCGTAGTCACGAAACTCAACGAGGCGCTTCTTCGGATCGACTCCGGCCTTCTCGAACTGGCCGGCAACGGGCTTCGTCACGCGGGAGGGCTTCGCCTCGCCGGCTCCGAGCACGACCGCATCGTATCCGTCGCTTTCAGCGCTGCGCTGTGCGACCACGACATTCGGCTCGACCTTAATGACGGTCACGGGAATCAGCCGCCCCGTTTCGTCAAAGACCTGCGTCATCCCGATTTTCTGTCCAATAACACCCAACATGGCGTTCCTCACTCACCTGCTTACTGCTTGATCTCTACGTCAACGCCGGCCGGGAGCTCGAGCTTCATAAGCGAGTCCATGACTGCCGAAGTCGGCTCGATAATATCGATCAGCCGCTTATGGGTACGCATCTCGAACTGCTCACGGGACTTCTTGTTCACGTGCGGCGACCGCAGAACCGTGTACTTGTTTATCCTCGTCGGCAGCGGAATCGGCCCGGAGACCTTTGCACCGGCCTTCTGTACCGTCTGGACGATCGACTTGGCGCTCTGGTCGATGAGCTCGATGTCGAACCCTCGCAGACGCACCCGTATCTTGTCGCTAGCCATTTTGCCTCCAGACAATGAAGCCTTGTCACCCACGAGGGGCGACAAGGCTCCTCTATCCACAGTCTTACTCGATGATCTCGATGACCTGACCGCTGGCAACGGTCCGCCCACCTTCGCGAATAGCGAAGCGGAGACCCTTTTCCATGGCGATCGGATGAATCAGCTCGGCCTCGATCTCGGTGTCGTCGCCCGGCATTACCATTTCCTTGCCTTCCGGAAGCATTACCGAGCCGGTAATGTCGGTGGTTCGGAAGTAGAACTGGGGACGATAGCCGGAGAAGAACGGCGAGTGACGGCCACCCTCGTCCTTGCTGAGGCAGTAGATGCGGCCCTTGAACTTGCGGTGCGGCGTGATGGAGCCGGGCTTTGCAAGAACCTGTCCGCGCTCGACCTCTTTCTTGTCGATGCCGCGAAGAAGCACACCGACGTTGTCACCGGCTTCACCGGAGTCGAGCAGCTTGTTGAACATCTCGATACCGGTCGCGGTCGTGGTCTTCGTATCGCGGATACCCACGATTTCGACCTTGTCGTTGAGCTTGACGATACCGCGCTCGATACGTCCGGTGACAACGGTTCCACGACCCTGGATCGAGAAAATGTCCTCGATGGGCATCAGGAAGTCCTTGTCCGTGGCGCGCTCGGGCAGCGGGAAGTAGCTGTCCATCGCATCGAGCAGGTCGGAAACCGGCTTCATTTTCTCTTCATCATCGGGATTCATCATCGCCTCGTAGGCGCTGCCCTTGATGATGGGAATGTCGTCACCGGGGAAGTCGTAGCTCTTGAGAATGTCGCGCATCTCCTCTTCTACGAGCTCCACGAGATCCGGATCATCGACCTGGTCGGTCTTGTTGATGAACACGATGATTGCCGGAACGTTCACCTGACGCGCGAGGAGCAGATGCTCCTTGGTCTGCGACATGGCACCGTCGGTGGCCGATACAACGAGCACCGCACCGTCCATCTGGGCCGCACCGGTGATCATGTTCTTGATGTAGTCCGCGTGACCCGGGCAGTCTACGTGGGCGTAGTGCCGGTTGCCGGTCTTGTACTCAACATGCCGCGTATTGATCGTGATTCCACGTGCCTTCTCTTCCGGCGCGTTGTCGATCTCGTCATAGCTCATAACCTTGCCGCTGCCGAACTTATTGGCACTGTACATGGTTATCGCGGCGGTCAGAGTGGTCTTGCCGTGGTCGACGTGGCCGATCGTACCGACATTGATATGAGGCAACGATCGCTCAAACTTTTCCTTGGCCATTCTGCCCTCCTTGCAAAATCCTCCAGCGAAGATTCATATGCTATCCCGGCCCGACAATCGCCGTCGATAACCGGTATTTCACCAAACTTGAGTAAGGGAACTGAACATGGTGGGTTGCGAGCGGACCCGACGGGCCCTGCACGGTATCCTCACATGAGAACGTGAGGAACGCGCGTTCGCAACCACCTGAACATCCCGCCTGACGGCTACCGGATGATCGGTTTGGCTGCCGGGGACCGCTGTGCACGCGCGCCTTCACAGGGCATCACCCCGCGCCGCCCGCTGCAGCTCGATCCCACCGCCGCCGGCGCTGCTCGAAGCAGCTCAGGCGACCATCATCCAGGAATATCTACCACCTGTAATGCGCAAAGGCCTTGTTGGCCTCCGCCATCCGGTGAGTGTCCTCTTTCTTCTTGAACGCCGCGCCCTGCTTGGCTGCAGCATCCATCAGCTCGGCACCGAGCTTCTGCGCCATCGACCGGCCGGCACGATCGCGCGCCGCCTTGATGAGCCAGCGCATGGCCAGCGCCTCGCGACGACCATCGCGAATCTCGACCGGCACCTGATACGTCGAGCCGCCGACGCGTCGGGACTTAACCTCGACGGTGGGCTTCACGTTATCCAGCGCCGCGAGAAACACCTCGACCGGTTGCTTGTCGGTCTGCTTCCGGGCGATGTCCTCGAGTGCGCCGTACATGACGCGGGCGGCGGTCGATTTCTTACCGTGGATCATCATTCTCGTGATGAACTTGGTCACGGTTATATTATTGTAGACCGGATCCGGAAGTATCGGACGCGGGGGAACGATTTTACGTCGTGGCATATCTCGTACTCTCCCTACGCCTTCGGCTTCTTGGTGCCGTACTTCGACCGGCCTTTCTTACGATCTTCCACACCAAGGGTATCCTTGGCACCGCGCACGATGTGGTATCGCACGCCGGGAAGGTCCTTTACACGTCCACCACGCAGCAGCACAACCGAGTGCTCCTGCAGATTATGCCCGATGCCCGGGATATAGGCCGTGGCCTCTATTCCGTTCGTGAGCCGCACACGTGCCA
>JAWLDL010000030.1:0-12628 GCA_041686675.1 Spirochaetia bacterium
GGCCCGGGTAGTCGGCGAAGTCGACGGATGCAGGGTCCATGTAACCGAGGTTGATGGATTCGGTGAGTTCCCGCCCGAGCCCGCTTGCCACCACGACATTGATGCGCGGCTTCTCGACCCCGTTCTCGAAGCTTCCGTCACCTTTCACGTGAGTGGCGTGCGCGAGCACCGCTCGGGGCATGTGGCTGTAGGCGGCCATGTCCGCGGTGAAATAGTCGCGCACATGATAGCCGCTCTCCTTGAGATATTTCCCCCATGTGGAGGAGACCTCCCTGATGTGGGGGGCGTAGATAATCAGGGTACCACCGTCCTCCACGACGGGCTCGAGCTTGTACATCACCTTCCCGCCGACCCACAGCTCGTCATACATCTCCGGGGCTACACCGAGCACCGTGTGGTACTGCCGGGGCGTGTATCTCACGTGCAGTGTGGAGGAGAGGTTTGCCGCCTCCGACCATGCCTCCTCGGGCGTGCCGACGTAGAACCCGGCGAGCTCATTGCCCGGGCGGACCACCATCGCGAGGTAGTGTCGCGGTGTGGGGACCATTAACGCGGCTTCATCCACGAGGTTGCGCATCGGCGTGTACTTGAAGCCGATGGTTTTGCGGCAGGTAATCGTGGCACCGAGCCAGTGGAAAAAGTGCAGAAAGTCTCCGCCGGAGATGCCCGGGAAGAGGTACTTGTTGCTTCCCGAAAACCCCACGACCTCGTGGGGAAAGACCGGGCCGAGAATGACCAGCAGGTCGTAGTCGCGGACTCTCCGGTTTATGTCGACCCGAACCGACTCGCGGAACAGCCCGCTGGTCCGGTCCTCGATCTGGGCCTCCGTGAATGAGCCGATCTCGATGAAGGTCTCGGGATCCTGCCACTCGTGATTCAGAAACTCCGCATCGGAGAAGAGGCTGCGCCGCGCGTCCTCGTCGATCCCGTAGAGGGCGAGGATCTGCGCCTCGGTGAGGGGGTGATGGGAGCCGAGAGCGATCATGTAATCGAGCCGGGAGGCCGCGGCGCCGAGGGTCTCCTGTACGGCCCTCACCATCATCGGTAGCGGGCAGGTCCTGGTGGCGTCCGGGGTGATGACGAGCACTCGTTTGTCCCGTACCATGTCCTCGGGCGTGCCGTCGAGGATGAGCTGCTTTGCCTCATCAAACGACACGACCCCCTGTTCCCGACCGATGCCGCGTACCATAGGAGTGGCCTCCGCTAAGGGGAAGAATTGCAGGGAATTATAGCAAGCGGCCGAAACAGCTGTCAAACAGCGGGCCTTGACGCGCTCTCGTGTTTAGTGTTACCTATAGCGTCACGCATAAACAAATCGGGGAAACGGAACCACCACAATGTACGCAGTTGTAGAGATCAAGGGTAAGCAGTATAAGGCGCAGGAGGGCGATCTCCTCAAGGTCGATTCCGTCGGCGGAGCCGATGGTGACGTGATGGAGTTCGATTCGGTGCTCATGCTGCGCAAGGATGACGACAAGGTATCCTTCGGAACCCCCTACGTGAAGGGGGCGAAGGTAAAAGCGGTCGTCGAGCAGCACGGCAGGGACCGCAAGGTCATCGTCTACAAGTACAAGCGCAGGAAAGGCTACCGCCGCCGCAACGGTCACCGCCAGCAGTACTCGCTTGTCCGGGTCAAGGAGATTGCGGCCGCCACGTGATACGGGTCGGGTTGCAGCATGACCGCCTCGGCTGTCTCCGCCGCTTCGAGATGGTGGGGCATGCCACGGGGGCGCGGTTCGGCGAGAATCCCGTCTGCGCCGCGGCAACGGCGCTTGCACGGACAGCCGCGCGGGTGCTCGACGAAGTTCCGGCCGTCGAGGTCCGGGGCGTCGCGGAGCATGAAGGCCGCCTGCAGGTGCGTGTTGCATCATACGAGCGCGACGCGTCGAATTACCTGAAAGGCGTGTCCGATTATCTGCTTGTGGGTCTTCGGGACCTCGAGCGCGAGTACCCCGATCAGGTATCCGTTGTGGTGGAAGACCTCGTGGAAACAGAAGGAGAATAGGTCCGTATGGCACATAAGAAAGGTGGAGGAAGCTCCAAGAACGGCCGGGATTCGGTATCCAAGCGCCTCGGCGTGAAGCGCTTCGGCGGACAGTTCGTATCTGCGGGAGAGATCATCGTACGTCAGCGGGGAACGAAGTTCCATCCGGGGCTCAACGTGGGTCGTGGCAGCGACGATACGCTCTTCTCGAAGATCGACGGAAATGTCGAGTTCAAGAGCAGAAAGGGAAAGAAGCTCGTCTCGGTAGCTCCGGCCGGCTGATAGCGGGTGCAGCAGTTCGTCGATGAAGTCACAGTCACCGTGTATTCCGGTTCCGGCGGCCCCGGTGCGGTCTCGTTTCGGCGGGAAAAATACGTCCCGCGGGGCGGCCCGGACGGGGGTGACGGCGGACGTGGCGGGAACGTCTTGTTTCGCAGCAGGCCCAACCTGAAAACCCTTCGACATCTACGCTTCAAGAGTACCTACCGCGCCGGGAACGGCAGGCCGGGGGAAGGTGCGAAACGCCACGGACGTGACGGTGATGATGCCGTCATCGAGGTGCCCCCCGGCACCCTCATACGCTCAACGGAGACCGGGGACGTGCTCGCCGACCTCTCGGGCGAGACAGGCGAATGGGTATGCCTTGCGGGTGGCCGCGGCGGCAAGGGGAACACCCACTTCAAGAGCTCGCGTCAGCAGGCTCCGCGCTTTGCGCAGCCGGGGGAGGAGGGGAGCAGCGCGACGCTGCGGGTGGAGCTTGCCCTCATCGCCGATGCCGGTTTCGTGGGCCTTCCGAACGCGGGGAAGTCCAGCCTTCTCGGTGCCCTCACGGCGGCGGAGCCGAAGGTTGCCGGCTATCCCTTCACCACGACCATCCCGAATCTCGGAGTGATCAAGCTCTTCGACCGGGACGTGGTGCTCGCCGACATCCCCGGTATCATCGAAGGTGCCGCTGACGGCGCCGGGCTGGGGCTGCGGTTTCTCAAGCACATCGCCCGCACACGCGCCCTTGTCTTCGTGATCGATCTCTCCGACGAGGCCGAGGACCCCGAGTACAGCTATGACACCCTCTGCGAGGAGCTGGGGCGTTACGAACCGGCCCTCCTCGAAAAGCGCAGATTGATCGTCGGGACGAAACTGGACCTGGACGGTACCCATGAGCGCCTTTCGGAGATCCGCAGCGCGGGCTGGACGGAGGGCGTGAAGGTTGTCGGTGTTTCTTCGTTCAGTCGCGAGGGCCTCGACGAGCTCGTAGAGCGGCTTGCCGAGCTTACCCTGGTGGAGGGCGAACGTGAAGATCGCGATTCTCGGCGGATCATTTGATCCGGTCCACGTCGGCCATCTATTTGTTGCCGAGGAGGTGCGGATCAACCTCGGCTACGAAAGGGTAGTATTCGTCCCGGCCTATCAACCCCCGCACAAGAACGATGCCCCCGCCGCCGGACCGGAGCACCGACTGCAAATGCTCGAGCTCGCCCTGAACGGCCGCGATGATTTTCTGGTGGAGACCTGGGAAATCGACAACAGGGGTGTGTCGTACACGATCGACACCGTGCGGCATCTCTACGACAGGTATCCCGTCGACGGGCGCCTCGGGCTTATCATCGGCGATGATCTCGTCGACGGCTTTCACACCTGGAAGGGCGCCACCGAGCTCGAGGACATGGTGGATATCATCGTGGCAACCCGTGAGGGGGAGACGTCGGCCCGCTTCCGTCATTCGACGATTGACAACTCGCCGCTGCCGGTATCATCCTCGGAAGTGCGCGAGCGTGTGAGAGCCGGCAAAGCGTATCGGTATCTCGTGCCGGAATCCGTCTATGGCTACATTCGCACCCATGCCCTGTACAAGCGTTGACCTCGCATCACGTGTAAAGGTTGCCTCTGCCCGCCTCGAGCAGGCGCTTCCCGGCGCGCTCTCGCCACGTCGTCGTGAGCATGTTATGGGTGTGGCCTCATATGCGGAGAGGCTGGCAATGCGCTTCGGCGAGGATCCGGCCCGCGCGCGACTTGCGGCGCTGGCCCACGATGTTGCGCGGGAGTGGGGAGAAGCGCAGATTCGCGAGCGGGCGCTGTCGGACGGCTTCGGTGAGTCGCCCCTCGAGCGGGAGCTTCCGAAGCTTTTGCATGGCCGCGCGGCGGCGGTGGTCCTCCGTGATGAATACCACATATGCGACGAGGAAGTGCTTGCGGCGGTGCGAAGCCACACGCTCGGGGACACCGGCATGACGCTCTTGCAGAAAGTGCTGTATTGCGCCGACTACCTCGAGCCGCAGCGTGCCCACGTAGAGCCGGAGTTCCGCGCGCAGGTGGAGCCGCTGGGTCTCGACGCAATGCTCTGCGCGTGCGTGGATCATAACACCCGACGCGGGCATGAGCCGGCAGAGCCGACCCTGGCGATGTACAGGGAGCTCTGCGGCAAGGAGTATCCGGGATGATTCGCAGACCGAAAATCGATCTTTCCGTGGTGTTGCTGCTGGTCGTCGCGGGCATCCTGGCTGCCACTTCGGTATTCGTATATCTTAGCCTCCGAACCGATACCGTCTCTTCCATGGTGGACAACGGCGAAACAATCCGTGTTCTTCTGGTCACGGAGGAGGATGGCTCGCCCATATCCACGCAAGTGCTCATCTATAACCCCCGCACCAATCGGGTGGGTCTCTTCGACGTCCCCCACGATCTCGGAGCGATTCTCGAATCGTTGAACCGTGTTGACAGCATCTCCACGCTCTACGAGGAAGGCGATATCGACGCGTATCGGTCCGAAATCGAGTCCCTGCTCGGCGTTTCGATTCCATTCTATCTCGCGCTGGATACCGAGGGACTCTCCGACGTCGTCGATCTGGCCGAGGGCCTGGAGCTGTTCATAGCCGAGTCGTATCAGATGGCGGAGACGGCGGGCGACAGTCAGAGCCCCGCCGGCGACGGTGACTGGGGCGACGCGTCGGGTGCTGCCGGGGAGTCAGACGCGGCTCCCGGCTCCGTGGCCCTCCCGTCCACTCCGTCCTCCGCGCCCGCCGTGCTGCTCCCGGCCGGGAACGTCACGCTCGACGGGGAGAAGGTGCGCATGTACCTGACCTCCACACCACCGGGTGAGCCCCGTACCGACCGCATCATGCGTCGCCTGCAGTTTACCCGGCGGTTTCTCGAAATGCTCGGCGATAATGCCTCGAGCCTGCGCCACGAGCAGGTTGCCCCCTATGTAGCCGCGAGCTTCGAGAAGAACCTCGACAATCGCTCTCTGCTCGCACTCATCGGGCAGTTCTCAGTTGTAGATACCGAACAGATGATTCAGAGACGCATACAGGGCAACTTCCGCACGGTCGACTCCGACGGCGAAACAAAGCGCCTGCTGTTTCCCCACTTCGAGGGTGAGTGGCTGCGGCAGTCGGTGCGGCAGGTTGAACAGTCGCTGGCCTCCGGAGAGGAGTTCGCCGAGGAGTCCATCACGATTTCTCTCGAGATACTGAACGGCACGAGCGAGAGCGGGCTGGCGCGCCGCACGAAAGAGCTCTACGAGGGGTACGGCTTCGACGTCGTCTCCTTCGATAACGCCGACGCATCCGACGTCGAATACACACGCGTACTCGACCGAACAGGAAATATCGCGGTCGCGCGGCGAGCGGCAGGTATCATCCGTGCTACGCGCATCGAAAGCGAGCCCCTTCCCGGGGAATCCGCGATTGACGTAACGGTCATACTGGGGCAAGACTTTGACGGAACATATGTCCGAGAATAAACAGCAGGTTATCGACGCTTCAGAGGTCCTCTCACATCACGAGGGAGAAGGCACGCTTGCCATTTATGTGGCGGAGGTATGCAGCTTCACCGACTTCCTCGTCATCACCACGGCTCGCAGCACCGCGCATCTGCGTGGACTGCACCGGCGGCTGGAGGAACACCTCGCGAAGCGGGATATCCGGCCCATCAACAGCCACAAACGCAGCGATGGAAACGGGTGGACGCTCCTCGACTACGGTTTTATGGTCGTCCATCTCATGACCGAAGAGATGAGGGCTTTCTACGAGCTCGAGCGCCTGTGGTACAACGGTGAGATCATCTATGACGACAGATCCGGTCAGGATAGCACTTCAATTTGACAGCTGACGGAGATTGTGTATAATTATGAACCGTGGTGGGGTGGACGGTCCGGGGAGCCATCCCCATTTCAACATCCCCCGGAATCGGGATTACGACCAGCGCGCGGGCTCCTGTCTGCGCAGTCGGAGGAGCGTCTTGAAATGGAGATCACCGATATCCGGGTCCGGCGGGTCACCGCGGAAGGCAAGCTCAAGGCGTACGTCACCGTCACCTTTGATGACTGCTTTGTCGTGCACAACGTAAAGGTTATCGAGGGCAAGTCAGGCATCTTCATCGCGATGCCGAGCCGCAAAACGAAAACCGGCGAGTACAAGGACGTTGCTCATCCGATCAACTCCGATTTCCGCACCGCGCTGCAGGATCAGATTCTGGATGCGTATGAGCAGGCCGGGGATCCGGTCGGCGGAGAGTCGGTAGTGGCCGACCAGCAAGCGGATACACCTGAGCTATAGCCGTCCCGGCGGTTCGTCCGGTGCAGTTCTCGAACATACATCTCGCTTGACAATCGGGCCTGGTTTCACCATTCTAATCGGACGATATTTCACGCCATTGGGACGTCGGCAAGCGGTAAGCCACCGGGTTTTGATCCCGGCATTCGCAGGTTCGAATCCTGCCGTCCCAGGTACGACCTCTCGAGGAGTTATTGCATGGCAAACAGGATAGTTGAGGCGGATAACCGCAGCGAGTTCGGCAAGGGGCCGGCCGGTCGGCTTCGGCGGTCGGGCAAGCTTCCCGGCATCATTTATGGACGGTCGGATACCATGCCGATCACGCTTGATGAGCACGACTTTTATCAGACCTTCAAGCAGATTTCCGAGAGTACGATCATAACGATTCGAACCCCCGGAAAGGACGTCGATGTTCTTCTCAAGGATTTTGATGAGGATCTCGCAACGGGTCATCTGCGTCACGTGGATTTCTACGCGATCGAGAGTGGTCAGCTTCTGCGCGCAAACGTGCCGATCCATCTCACCGGTGCCGCACCGGGGGTACGTGAAGGCGGCGTTCTCCAGAGCCAGATCCACGAGGTCGAGGTGGAATGTTTCCCCAAGGATATTCCGGAGTACTTCGAGCTCGACATCTCGGGCCTGCAGGTCGGTGATGCCCTCCACGTGTCGGATCTACCGGATCTCGAAGGCGTGAAGATCCTCAACAGTGAGGATCAGACCATCGCGCTCGTGGCGATGACACGGGAAGAGGTCGAAGAGGAAGTCGAAGAGGAAGAAGTGGAAGGCGAAGAAGGTCTCGAGGAAGGCGAAGAAGCCGGAGAGGCCGAGGAAGCCGAGGAGTAACGCCTGTCCGTACTGGTTGTGGGCCTGGGGAACCCCGGGCCCCGATTCCACGGCACGCGGCATAACGTCGGGTTCGCGGTAGTCGAGGAGACCGCCGCGCGGCTCGATATTTCGCTGCGAAAGCCCCTGTTTGCCCGGTACCGCGTTGCGCGCCAGGCGTCGGCTGCGGAGGCGCCGCTGGTGCTCGCAGAGCCCCTCACATACATGAACCGCTCCGGCGATGTTCTGCCCCGCCTCCTCAGACGTGCCGGTGTGGAGCCCGAAGCGGCCGTGGTGGTGTGTGACAACCTGGATCTGCCGGCCGGACGCCTGCGCATGAAACGTGGCGGCGGTACCGCCGGTCACCGCGGCCTGGCCTCCATCGTGGATGCCGTCGGTCACGGAGATTTCCTGCGACTCTACATCGGTATCGGTCGGCCGGAAGACGGGGACGTGGTAGCTCATGTCCTCGGCTCGCCCCCGGAGGCTGAGCGGACGCTCTATGCCGAGGCCGTCTCGCGAGCCGCGGACGCCGTTCTCTTGCTGCGGCGACAACCGCCCGAACAGGTTATGAATGAACTCAATCGCCGACAGGAATGAGCACGTAGCTGCCGTATCCGATGCACTGTGCCGTTGCGCCCTCGAGCATGGTGAGCCGATCGTGGTCGCCTGCTCCGGCGGGTCGGACAGCACCGCTGTTGCCGCGCTTGTGTCACAGGCTGGTTATCGGCCGGTCATCTGCGCGCACTTCGACCACGGAATCCGATCCGCGGCCGACAGCGAGCGCGATCTGTCGGCCGTGCGAGCCCTTGCCCGGGACCTCGGTGCGGAGCTGGAGGTGGGCCGCGCGGAGCGGGGTCGCCTCGCGGCCGAGGCGCGCGAAGCCGGTGAATCACTCGAGGACCATGCGCGCACGGCGCGCTACGGTTTTCTTGTCGGTGTATGCCGCAGGCGCGGTGCCCGTGTGCTGGCGGTCGGTCACACCCGTGACGATCAGGTGGAAACCGTGCTGATGCGGCTCTTTCAGGGAACGGAGCTCGACGGTCTCGCCGGCATGCGGCTCTGCGCGCCGCTTCCCTTCGACCACTCGATAACTCTCGTTCGCCCCGTACTGGAGCTCGGGCGTTCGGCGCTTCGAAGCTATCTGGAGGCGGTCGGTATCGGCTTCATGGAGGATTCCTCGAACGCGGACACGCGCTTCCTTCGTAACCGCCTGAGGCGGGAGGTGCTGCCGGTGGTAGAAGCTGCATTCCCCGCCGCGCGCCGCGCCGTGTTGGAAACCGCGGGGCGACTGTCGGAGGTCGCCGACTACATCAGCGCAGAGGCCGAGCGGGCCCTCACGTGGCGGGCGGACTGCGACAGCGGAACATCGCCGACGGAGCTCAGGGCCGACAGGGAGACGTTTTTCACGTTGTCCGGGCCGCTGCGCCGGCGGGTGCTGTTCGCCGCAATGGACCGGCTCGGCGCGCGGCGACGGCGCGTCCCGTACCGCTTTCTCGATTCCGTGCCTGGCGGCGATCCCGGCGGGGTAATCCGGACGGTCGCGCGGGGTCACGGCCTTCGAATCGACCTCGAAGATCGGTGGATCGTCTGCCGCCGTGATATTGTCGCAAACGACGATCGTGGCTATCTTTACTGCGTAGCTCGCGATCCGGATGATAGTTCGGGCCCGAACGGCGTTCTGGAGCTGGAGGTGCGTGGAAGAGGTGGGGAGCGTGAGATGGTTCGCCTTGCCCGGAACCAACTTGCGTTCCCGCTCCTGCTGCGGCCTCGCCGCGCCGGAGACAGCATACGCCTGTCGGCCGGTCGGCGATCGCTCAAGCGGCTGTTTCAGGACCATTCCATTCCGCAGGGGGTCCGCGATATGGTACCGGTGCTCGAGGACAGGCTCGGGATCGTCGGCGTCTGCGGCGGCGTCGTCGGTGTTACCGGTGCGTGGCGGCGCGATGTGCGCGTCGGAGCCGAAGCGGCTGACGCCGCCCCGATGCGGGTGGCGCTAGACTTCAATGAGGTAATCAGTTCGTATGCAGGACAATAACCAGGACAATAACGGCAATCGTGATCCGGGGCCGCCGAAGTTCAATCTGCGAGATAACCGGTTCGCGTTCGTCTTTCTCATGATCATCATGGGTATGTTCATGCTCGTGCTGTTTCAGGATAACACGACACAGGGGCGCGAGATCCCCTATTCCCAGTTCCTTGGCTATCTCTCAAACGGCGAGGTGGAGTCCGTGGAAATCCTCGATCAGTACGAGATTCAGGGGACGCTGAAGAATCGCAGCGGCGAAAGCCGATTGTTCATGACGAATATACCCTATTTCGATGACAACCTCGTGACGCAGCTTCGGGAGAACGGCGTGCGGTTCTCGGGCTCACCAAAGCCGATGTCGCCCCTGCGGATCTTTCTCGAGATGCTCCCATGGGTGATTCTCTTTCTCTTTGTCTGGTTCATGTTCCGACAGATACAGGGAAGTGGCAACAAGGCCTTCTCTTTCGGTAAGAGCCGGGCAAAGAAGTTCATAGAGGAAGGGAAGAAAGTAAACTTCAACGATGTGGCCGGTCAGAAAGAGGCCAAGTACGAGCTCGAGGAGGTGGTCGAGTTCCTCAAGAATCCGGCCCGTTTCACGAAGATCGGCGCCCGTATTCCCAAGGGTGTGCTTCTCGTCGGTATGCCGGGCACCGGTAAGACGCTCCTTGCCAAGGCCTGCGCCGGCGAGGCGGGTGTCAGCTTCTTCCATATGTCGGGCTCGGACTTCGTGGAGATGTTCGTCGGCGTCGGCGCCAGCCGGGTTCGTGACCTCTTCGAGCAGGGACGCAAAAACGCGCCCTGCATTCTCTTTATCGACGAGCTGGATGCGGTGGGGCGCACCCGGGGCGCGGGCTACGGAGGCGGACACGACGAGCGCGAGCAGACTCTCAACCAGATGCTGGTGGAGATGGACGGCTTCGACACGAAGGACGGTGTGATCATTCTGGCGGCTACAAACCGGCCGGACGTCCTCGATCCGGCACTTCTGCGGCCCGGTCGCTTCGACCGACAGGTCGTCGTGGATATGCCCGACCTGCAGGAGCGCCATGCAATCCTCAAGATTCACGCGTCCAAGGTTCCGGTGAGCGATACCGTCGACGTGATGCGCCTTGCGCGTGCAACCCCCGGAAGCTCGGGTGCGGACCTGGCGAACCTGGTGAATGAGGCTGCACTCTACGCCGCGCGGAAGAACAGGGAATCCGTCGAGATGGAAGACTTCGAAGAGGCGCGGGACAAGCTCCTCATGGGCGTTGCGCGCAAGTCGAAGGTCTTCACTTACAAGGAGAAGCTGAAAACCGCCTACCATGAAGGCGGGCACGCGCTGCTCCATTACTACTGCAAGCACGCGGACCCCCTTCACAAGGTGACGATCGTGCCCCGCGGTCGAGCCCTTGGGCTGGCCATGTCCCTGCCCGAGAAGGACGCCTACAGCCGCGGAAAGGGGTGGCTGCTCGACCGGATCAAGATCTCCTACGGCGGGTATCTCGCCGAGGAGATGTTCTACGAGGAAACGAGCACCGGTACCCAGAACGACCTCAAGCAGGCCACCGAACTCGCACGGCGCATGGTTACCGAGTGGGGGATGAGCCGGATAGGCCCCATCGCCTTCGGACAGGAGGACGAGCCGATCTTCGTCGGAAAGGAGATCGCCCGTCACAAGGATTACTCCGAGCACACGGCGCAGGCCATCGACGATGAGGTGAATCACATCCTCAACGAGTGCCTGACCGAGGCACGCCAGATCCTCGAAGATCACCGGGATCAGCTTACGGCACTCGCTGAGCATCTGGTGGAGAAGGAGACGCTTGCCGACGCCGAAGTTCGCGAGCTTCTCTCGCTGCCGGCGCCGGCCTCGACCGACGACGAGGAGCCGGGTCCCGTAGCATGAGCCTGCGTGCTGGGATTATCACAGTCCTGTGCCTCCTGCTTCTGTCGGGAGTTCATCCCGGCGCGACGGCCGACGCGACCGATACGAACCGGGCGCTGTCTCGCCTCTATGCGGAATACGCACTCTCTGCTCTGGGAGACGGGCGTGGTGAGGAGGCGGTACGCTTCGCCGAGACATCGCTGGAGTTCGACGACGAGAACGCCGACGCTCACCACGTTCTCGCCCGAAGCCTTGCGGACCGGCAGGCCGCGACCGCCCGCGTGGTCGAGCACCTCGAGCAGGCGCTGCGTGCAGAGAGCTTCCGCATTACCGACGAGGGTGAGGCTCGATTGCTGCTGGCAGAGACATATGTTCGCATCGGTGCCGCCGGTGACGCACTGGAGCTGCTGGAGACCGACACGATCGGCGCTCCCGAGCCGGAGCTGAGCTATCTCACCGCACGGGCACTGCTGGCCCTCGGCCAGGTGGAGGCCGCGGAGCGGGTGGCGCTCCGCGGACGGCGCCTCTACCCTGAGGATCCTCGCTTCGTTCTGTTCCTGCTGCGTCGCGATCCTGTTCCGGGGCCCCGCACGGGCCGCTGGCTGGATGCGAATGTATCCGAGGATCCCGCATATCTGGAGAGTCTGCTCTATTACGCCGAGCGGGTGGGAGCCCCGGAGCGGGCAGTCGCGCTCAGCGACCGATACCTCGCGCTTGGCGGAGAAGACCCGCGCGTGGCGGTGATCCGGGCCGACGCTGCCGGTGAGGGCACCGCAGGCGGCGGCCGCAGCGGCAGCGATCCCGCGGAGGCGCGTGAGGCGGCGTGGGAGCTTTTCGTGCGCATGGACGGACTTCGGGATAAGGCGGCCGTCGAGGAGATGTACGCCCTGCTTCCCGACGGGGAGCTGAAGGCCAGGGTGCGGGATGTCCTCTCCGTCTACAATGGCACCGTCGTGCGGGACGAAGACCGGAACGGTTTCTGGGAAGAGCGATTCGTATTCTCGGATGGAAGGCTCGAACGCTGGCAGGTCGACCGAAACCAGGACGGTGTCCTGGAGTACGATATGCTGGTCTCCTCCCGGGTTCCCCGCTCTCTGGAGGCTACGCCGGAAGGCTTTCTTGTTACCTACGGCGCGTATCCCGAGGTTTCGGCGGTGGAGGCCGTCGACGGCGAGGTAATGCGCCGCTATCGGGTGCTCCCGGGCCGGCTGACGTATCGTGTTCTCGCCGACGACGTCGACTGGGGCAGTCCCGAGCCCGGTCCGGCCTTTCCCTTCCCCCTCGCCGAGGCACCACCCGTGTTCGATGAGGAGTTGCTGCGGGAGAACGCGTTTCGCCTGGAGCTCGGCAGCCCAGGCGGCCCGATCACGCGGGTG
>JAWLDL010000031.1:0-12608 GCA_041686675.1 Spirochaetia bacterium
CGACAAGATCTTCTCCTGGATAGAGGAGAGCGGTCAGGGGGTGTCCGCCGAAGAGGTGCTCTGGCTGGTGTTCAAAACGATCACGACCTCCGAGACGCGCGGCCACATTCACGTCTACCTCATACAGGAGGCGCTTACCGGCAACTCATCGCTGCGCGAACGGTTCATGCAGGAATACGAGCGCTGGGCGGCACTCATCGAACAGGGGCTGCACCGGATTCTTCCGGGCCGCAGCGATCACGGCATCGTCGCGCGGGTCATGCTTTCCTCGATCGACGGCCTTCTTCTTCAACACCTGCTCGGGGTGCAGAACGTGCCACTCGAGCAGATCACCCGCTCCCTTGCGAAACTGGCACGGGATTACAGTACCTAGGTACGGCACGCAGGAGGACCAGATGTCACATCCGTGGGATTTTCTCGACAACTACCGAAACGGCAAATCAGGTGTGGTAGATATCAGGGGCGAGTGGCCGACGCTGCCCGAGCTCTTCGATATCACCGTCGATCGCTTTTCCGCGCGACGGGCCTTTACGGCCTTCGAGCCGGAGGAAATGACGCTGACCTACACCGAGGTGCAGCGCCGCGTGCGAGCGGCAGCCCGCTACCTGCAGGGGCTCGGCGTGAAGCCGGGCGACCGCGTGGCCGTGACGGGAAAAAACTCCCCCGAATGGGCGACCGCCTACATTGCGGTGCTCTATGCCGGCGGTGTGGTGGTGCCGATCGACTATCAACTGCAGAGCCGGGACATTTCCGGTCTCATGGGCCGTGCCGGTGTAAAGGCGATCTTCGTCGACACCGAGAAATACGATGACTTCGATGCTCCCTCGAAGGGCGCCAGGATCTCCCTCGCTCCCGACCGCGAGAACTACATCTACAATTTACCCCAGGATCAGTTGGCCGACCGGGCGACACGGGAGGAGGACGACCTCGCCGCGATTCTGTTTACCTCCGGCACCACCGGCTCGGCGAAGGGCGTGATGCTGACCCATAAGAACATCACCAGCGATGCGCTCCTCGCGCAGGGGAACCTCTACATTCGACACGACGACATCTTCTACGCGCTTCTGCCGCTGCATCACTCCTATACGATGCTCGCGGTGTTCATAGAGTCGATTTCGGTGGGCGCGGAGATCGTCTTCGCGAAGCGGATGGTCGTGAAGCAGATTCTCGCGGACCTCAAGCGCGGGCAGGTGACCATGCTTCTCGGTATCCCCATGCTCTTCAACAAGCTGCTCAAGGGCATCCTCCGGGGGATCCGGGAGAAGGGGCCGTTCGTCTACGGCATCATGCGTACCCTCATGGCGATCAGCGGGGTGATCAAGCACGCAACAGGCAAGAACGTCGGCAAGAAGCTCTTCGGCTCGGTGCTCGAGAAGGCATCGCTCGACACCATCCGCATCTGCATAAGCGGCGGCGGACCGCTCGCGCCGGCTACATTTCGCAAGTTCAACCAGCTCGGCATCGACTTCGTGCAGGGCTACGGACTGACCGAGACCTCTCCCATCATCTGCCTCAATCCGGTCGAGCACTACAAGGAAGAGTCGGTCGGCAAGGTGATTCCGCAGACCGACATGAAGATCTTCGAGCCCGACGAGCGTGGTGTCGGCGAGATCGTGGTGAAGGGGCCCATGGTCATGAAGGGCTACTATGACGATGAGGAGTCCACGGCGGAGGTATTCACCGAGGACGGCTACTTCCGCACGGGTGATATGGGACGGCTCGACAACGAGAACTATCTCTACCTCACCGGCCGCAAAAAGTCGCTGATCGTGACCGCCGGCGGCAAGAACGTCTACCCCGAGGAGATCGAGGATCACTTCCAGCTCTACGATGAGATCGAGCAGATCATGGTGAAGGGATTCATTTCCAACGAGGAGCTGCGGGAAGAGGACGTCGAGGCCTATATCTACCCCGACCTCGAGTACTTTGCCTCAAAGGCCCAAGGCGAGGGTGGTGACGGCGGCTCGACGGTCGAGACCGCCGACTGGGATGCCATCGAGGCGCGCCTTCAGGAGATCGTCGACGAGGTGAACAAGGACCTCATGCCCTACCAGCGCATCAAGCGCATCAGCGTGCTGCGCCAGCCGATGGAGATGACCACGACCAAGAAGATCAAGCGCCACAAGGTGTCATGAACATCGTGCTCTTCGACGCCGAAGAGCTCACCGAGGCGACACCGGGCACCCCGGCTGTCGCTCCCACGCCGCCGCGCCCCGCCGCGCCCCGCGACCCCTCGCAGCCCGACGTCCGCGCCGTCCGGTTGCCTGCAGCGGACCGGCGGGCGCGCCACATCATCGACGTGCTCCGACTCGGCCCTGGCGACTCCTTTCGGGCCGGGGTGGTGGACGGGGTCGCCTGCACGGGGCGGGTCGTCTCAGTCGAGGCCGACGGCAGCGTCACGGTGAGCCTCGAGCGGGCCGGCACGACGGAGGCGGTGGCCGCGAACCCAGGCAGCGCCGCGGCCCCGGGGGCGGCGTCGATTGGCGCCGCGGCCCCGGCGAATCCCGGCGCCGCGGCGCGCCCCCTGCACCCGGTGCGCCTCCTCCTCGGCCATCCCCGCCCCATCGTCCTCCGCCGCTTGCTTCGTGATCTCTCAACCCTCGGTATCGAGCAGCTCGTGGTGGTGCGCACAGAGCTCGGCGAGAAGAGTTACCTCGAGAGCAAGCTCTGGCAGGGTGATGATGTGCGGCGTCTCCTCATTGAGGGGGCGGAACAGGCGGGCTCCACGTTGCTGCCGCGTGTAGAGAAGGCATGGCGGCTGGCGGATGCGATCGGCCAGGTCGTCGAGGGCCGGGAGGGCGCGCCGCGGGTGGTGTTTGACAATGCGGTGTCGGGAGAAGGTGCGGCGTCCCGCGGTTTCCACCCGCCGGCCGCGGCCGGCGGCGGGGGCGCGCCCGCCGCGCGCGCCGCGGGGGGCCCGGGCCGGATCATCGCGGTCGGCTCCGAGCGCGGCTGGGCCGACCGCGAGCGCGACGTGCTCCGCGAGAACGGCTTCCAGACGGTTCGGCTCGGTGAGCGCATCCTGAGAACGGAGACGGCAGCAATTGCGGCGGTTACGGTGACGCTTCGGGAACTGGGGATCGTCTGAGCGGCGGTCCGTCACTCCCGCGGCGGCTCGACGATGCGCCTGACCGGTACGAGCACCTGCGCGATGAGGCCGGCTGCCAGCACGATGAGGATTCCCGGCCACACCGCATCGAGGGCAAAGAGAATCGTAAGGCCGACGAGCCAGATGAAGGTCTGGAGCCCCTCGGCAAAGCGGTCGCGACTGGCTGCGCCCGGAAGTGTGGCGACGCCGACGACGGCGAGAATCCACGGCCAGAACCCGACCCCGGCGGCAAAGACGATGCCGATGCCGAGAAGCATGAGACCGACGGATATGTTCAGCAGCAGTCCCCTGGTGACCATCGGTGTCAGGGTAGCGGAATCCGACTGTGGTGCCAACAGCTCATAAGGTATATAGGACCGTGTTGGTACCAATGCCGGCAAGTCTAATCAGGGCGGGTCATTGGCCAGATTGCGCGGCGCATGAAAGTATCCGGAGGCGTTGGTCGCGCAGAGCCCGTTACGCTGCAACGAGTAACCCGAGTCTCACCAACACGCTTCTTGATACCTCACGTTGTAGCCGCAAAAAAGTCAAAATACTCCGTAAACATCTTTACCTCCGGGACGCAATCAGGTATGTTTCTGCGGAGGGAGCACAGACCTTTGAGCGAGATCCTTGTAGTTGACGACGACGTAACCAGCCTCGCAATCATCGAAGAGACACTGCGATCCGAAGGCTACGCGGTTCATGCCTATGAGTCGGCGGTCGAGGCCACGGAACACTTCGAGCCGGCGGCCTACGATCTCATCCTGTCCGATTTTTTTATGCCCGGCATGAACGGGGATGAGTTTCTCAAGACCGTTCGACGTCGGGATAGCGAGACGCCGTTCGTGTTCCTCACGGCGAACACCGACATCCAGCTGGCCATCGATCTGGTCAAGACCGGCGCCGACGATCACATCACCAAGCCTATCGTGCCGGAGGTCCTGCTGTTCCGCATCGAGAAGAACCTTCGCGACAAGCAGAATGAACTCACGGTCCGCCAGGCCGAGCGGGAGCGTGAGCTCTTCGAAATGGAGCGGCAGAAGCTGGTCAACTGGCGGTTGCTCTACGCCTCCAAGGACATCCATCAGACCGAGCAGATGATCAACCTGCTCTCCCGCACGATCAATCAGGCCGGCGGTTTCTTGTGGGTTGATCTGCTCGAGCAGCAGATGGGCTCCGAGGAGGGGGAGAGCGTCGAGCTCAGCAGGGAGCTCATCGAGATGATTCTCCAGGCCGGGCGCGGCCAGAAGCAGGTCTTCGACTACATCAACTTCATCAGCGGGCTCGATACCCTGGAGCTCAACCGGAAGCCGGTGCCGGTGGAGGACTTCGTGCGCGCCATTGATACGCACATGAGAGAGGTGCTCGGCAAGCTGGTCGGCACCCATCGGCGTACCTACTACTCGATGATCGACATCGAGGGGCTCGAAGGCACGGTCGAGGTCGATATGGACTACACGCGCCGTATCGCAGCCGAGCTCGTGTTCAACGCGGTGAAGCATTCGGCGGAGGGCTCTCGCATCCTGCTGATGTTCGGAGCGTCCCCCGACTCTCGCGGCGGAGGTCTGGAGATTGCGGTCAGAAACATCCCGAAGGCCGCGCAGGCCCGTGATCGGGAGGGTAACCGAATCGTCGGTATACCCTACGACTACACCGAGCTCGTCTTCGACCTCTTCTACACCATCGAGGCCTTCCCCGAGAGTATCGAGGGGGAGGAATGGAGCGACGGCACGGGACTCTACGTCGTCCGGCAGCTGCTTCGACGGCAGGACGCGTGGATCAGGGCCGAGAACGGTGTGGACTACACCGGCGACACCCCGGAGACCTTCACCAAGGTCACGATCACTCTCCCCGTGAAGGAGGCATCCTGAAAATGTCGAAGAAGGTACTGTTCATAGATGATTCCGTTTCGATGCGTCAGATGACGTCGCTCATCCTCAGCGGAGCCGGCTACGAGGTCGTGCAGGCGACCAACGGCGCCGAAGGTCTGGAAAAGCTCGCCTCCGATATCGATCTGGTGATTACCGACTTCAATATGCCGGGCATGAACGGTATCGAGGTCATTCGCTCGATTCGCGAGGGTGAGGTGGCCAGGTCCGTTCCGATTCTCATGCTGACCACGGAGTCGGAAGAATCGAAGAAGCAGGAAGGTCGCGAGGCGGGAGCCACCGCCTGGATGACGAAGCCCTTCGATAAAGAGGGCCTCCTCGCTACCGTCAAGAAGATCACCGACAGCGTCGACTTCTGAGAGGTATCCGACTCTTATGGCGAGTTCCCGTTTCGATGCCGGCGTAGCACCGCCGACGCTGTCCATAGAAGATGAGCTGTCCTTCCAGACGGCCGCCGATATTCGCGTCTCCCTGATGGATGCTTTCGACCGGGCATCCGGGGAGCTGCGGATCGACGTGTCCGCAGTCGGCTCGTTCGACCTCACCGGCGCGCAGCTTCTCTATGCGGCGGGGCGCACCGCGGAGGAACGCGGAATCGAGCTCACCGTGGAATACGGCGGGAACGCGGAGCGCTTTGCGAAGTTCTACCGATTTGCCGGGCTCAAGCCTCTCGGCGGGGAGGCAGCGGACTGAAATGAAGGTCCACGACGATCCGCTCGAGACATTCCGCGAAGAGGCCCGTGAGCTCCTCACAGAGCTCGAGCGCGCGCTCATGCAGCTCGAGGAGGATCCGGCCGACGCCGACTCCGTCGACAGTGCCTTCCGCAGCCTTCACACCATCAAGGGCTCGGGCAACATGTTCGACCTCGATCAGCTCGTTTCCTTTGCGCATATCGTAGAAAGTGTCTTTGCCCGGGTGCGCGACGGGAACACACCCGTTTCGGCTGAGCTCGTAGAGCTCGGGTTGCAGGCCAGGGACCATATCGGCGCGCTGCTTGCCACCGGGGACGCGGCGGCCGAGGGGCTGCTCGAGGAGGGGGCGGAGCTCGAGAAGCGGCTCCTTGCGCTCGGCGGGGGCGAGGACGCCGCGGGCGCAGACGCTGGGGCAGCCACGGGAGGCGGCCCGGCCGCGGGCGCGACCGAACCGGCCGAGGCCCCGGCGACCACGGCCGCCACCGCCACCCCGGACGCCACCCCTGACGACCCCGATGCCGATGCCGAGGCCGAGGAGCGCACCTACCGCGTGACCTTCGTGCCGGGAGAGGATCTCTTTCGAACCGGTACCAATCCGCTTCTGCTCATCAAGGAGCTCGGCGAGCTCGGATCGGCGCTGGTAATGGGCTTCACCGACCGCGTGCCGAGCCTCGATTCAATGGATCCCGAGGCCTGCTACATCTCCTGGGACATCGTGCTCACGAGCAGCGCCGGGGAGAACGCCATCCGCGACGTATTCATCTTCGTGGAGGGGAACTCCGAGGTCAGCGTGCAGCTCATCGACGAGGGCAGCGTCCTCGACACCGACATCTCCTACAAGCGGCTCGGCGAGATCCTCGTTGAGCGCGGCGACATAGCCGCCGGTGATCTCGAGCAGGCGATGGGCTCGCGCGACTATCTCGGTGAGACGCTCGTGGAGCGTGGCTACATCACCCCCGAGCGTGTGGAGTCCGCTCTGCAGGAGCAGCAGTACGTCCGCCGCATCCGGGAGCAGCGGCAGGTCACCGAGACTACATCATCCATCAAGGTCAGCACCGAGAAGCTCGATTCGCTGGTCAACCTCGTCGGCGAGTTCGTCTCCATGCACGCGAATCTCACCCATCGGGCCGAGACGCGCGAGGACCGTGAGTTCATCGCCATGGGCGAGCAGATGGAAGCCCTGGTGCGGGATCTGCGGGATCTGTCCATCGATATGCACATGGTGCCGGTGGACATTCTCTTCAGTGGTTTCCGCCGTCTGGTGCGGGACCTCGCGCAGGATCTCGGCAAAGAGGTGGCCCTGCAGATCGAGGGCTCTGAGACCGAGCTCGACAAGAACGTCATCGACTCCCTCAAGGACCCGCTGCTGCACATCATCCGGAACAGCGTCGACCATGGGCTCGAGACACCCGAGGATCGCCGTGCCGCGGGCAAGGATCCCCAGGGGACGGTGCGTCTCGCGGCGTACTACGCCGGCACGAACGTCATCATCGAGGTTGCCGACGACGGAAAAGGTATTGATGCGGAGAAGGTGAAGGCGAAGGCGGCCGAGCGGGGCATCATCGCCGCGGATGCCGAACTGTCGGAGGAGCAGATGCTCGATCTCATCTTCTCCCCCGGCTTCTCCACCGCGGCTGCGGCGACGAACGTGTCCGGGCGGGGCGTCGGGATGGATGTGGTCAAGCAGAACATCGAGAAACTCGGCGGCACCGTGCGCGTGGAAAGCCGCCCTGCGAAGGGCACGCGCATGAGCCTTCGCATCCCGCTGACCCTTGCCATCGTCGAGGGGCTGCTCGCCCGGATCGCCGGCGGCTACTATCTTATAAACCTCGCCTATATCGTCGAGTGCATCGACATGCAGGCGATGGAGCGCAATGCGGACCAGCGCATTATCGATTTCCGCGGTGAGGTGCTGCCGTATTTCGACCTGCGACGCTTCTTCGGCTTTCCCCCTGCGAGCGTTGAGCAGTCGCAGCTCGTGGTGGTGTCCAACGATGAGCGGAAGATCGGCCTGCTCGTCGACAGCATTCACGACAACTATCAGACCGTCATCAAGTCCCTGAGCAAGGTCTTCGAGCGCGTGGAGGGCATATCCGGTGCGGTTACGCTCGGCGACGGCACGCCGGCGCTCATGCTCGACGTGGACCGCCTCGTGCGCGTCGGCGCGGAGGAGGTGAAGGAATGAGTGAAGGTGATGGTGTACGCGACGGCGTCGCCGAAACCGGAGCGGCGGCCGCGGGCGCCGGCACCGCGGGCGCCGATGAGGGCGGCGCGGTCGAAAGCAGCGGCGGCACGCACCTCGTCTTCGGCCTCGCCGGCGAGCACTACGCCGCGCCGGTGGGTGACGTCGAAGAGGTGCTCGAGTGGCAGCCCGTCACCGTGGTGCCCCGCTGCCCGGACTACCTCCTCGGAATCATCAATGTGCGCGGGAGCCTGATCCCCGTCGTCGACCTCAGGCGCCGCTTCGGGATGGAGGCCGGCGCTGCCGCGTCGGCACGCCACATCCTCGTCGTCCTCATCGAATACGCGGGGGAACGCTTGCAGATGGGGCTCGTCGTCGATACCGTGGAGGGTGTGATCGACCTCGACGAGGCGGCGCTCGAGCCGCCGCCGGCAATCGGCCGCAGCATCGACGGCTCGGCCATACAGGGGCTTGCACGATTCGGCGAACGTATTCTCCTCGTGGTCGAGCCCGGTGCGCTCGTGCCGAAGGAGCAGCTTGACGCTGATTTCGACGCGCTCGAGGCGGCACGACAGGGAGACCGTAAGTGACACCTCTGAGACTCGGCTTCGACGCAGCCTCCCCGTGGGCGAACGATGCGGGATACTTCGTGGCTCAGCACCGCGGCTACTACCGGCAAGAAGGGATCGATCTCGAGATTGCGGGCGATCGGGATGTCGCCTGCATCTCTCCGTACCGCCTCATGGTCGCGGTGGAGCAGGGTGAGGACCTTCGCTCGGTTGCCGCGGGAGACAACACGTCCTTCGAGAGCCTCATCTACGATCGACGTACGCCGGTCGACAAGCTCCTCGACCTCGAGGGCCGGCGCGTGGCGGTTCCGCGGTCCGCCCGCCTGCAACAGCTTCTTTTCACGGTGATGGCGGAGCACGCCGCCGAGCCCTCACGGGTGGAGCTCCTCGAGTACAGCTCAGCCGACCCGGATCCCCTCGAGATAGCTTCGGGAGCGTTTCATGCGCTGTGGGGCTATCCGTGGACCCGGACGGGAGTGCTCGCTCGGGGAGAGTGCGAGGACATTACCTGGTACACCGCGGCGGAGCTCGGCGCGCCGTACACGCACCATCGCGTGCTTGCGGTCTCCGGCGCCCGCGCGGAGAAGGAGCCGGAGCTCGTTCGGGCCTTTCTCCGTGCGACCTATCGCGGATTCCTGGCTGCCGCCACCGATCCGCCCGGCGCAGCCGCGGTTCTTGCCGGCGCGGTGCCGGAAATCGCGAATGCGGGCCTCGAGCTCTCGGTCAGAGCCTGCATTCCGGCGTGGGCGCTCGACCGCTGGGGGCGCCACGACATGGAGCTCCTGGTGCCCTATGCGCGATGGGCGGCGTCGGAGGGCCTTCTCTCCTGGGCCCAGGGGCATGGTGCAGAGTTCAGCGACGCCTACCTTCCGCCGCTCGAGGACGCAGGTCGAGACGACCTCGTTGAATAATCACCCTGCATTGGATAGGATGAGCCCCATGGGTGCCCATGGATTTCCCGCGCAACTCGAGGACGTGTCGGCGTTCATGGTCGGCATAAAGGGCACCGGCATGACCGCCCTGACCGAGGTGCTCCATCGTGCGGGCGCTCGGGTCTCGGGCTCGGACATCGCGGAAGTCTTCTACACCGACGCCATCCTCGCGCGTCTCGGCGTTCCCGTCCATGTCGGCTTCGAGGCGGAGGCGCTCCCTCCCGAGACGAGCATCGTCATCTACTCCGCCGCCTACGATCCCGAGAGCAATCCCCAGCTCACCGCGGCCCGCGATCGGGGCATTCCCCGCTTCACCTATACCGAGGCGCTCGGAGAGCTCTCACGCGGGCGCCCGGCCCTGGGGGTCTCCGGGGTGCACGGGAAGACCACGACGACCGCCATGATCGGCAGCCTCGTGAAGCGTCTCGGCCTCCCCGGTGCGGTGCTCGTGGGCAGTGCGGCAGCGGACTTCGACGGGATGTCCACCTATTCCGGCGGACAGGAGTTCTTTGTTGCCGAGACCTGCGAATACAGGCGCCACTTCCTCGATTTCCATCCCGACATCATCATCGTTACGAGCATCGAGCCGGATCATCTCGACTACTACCGCGACTACGCGGATATCCGCGACGCCTTCGTGACCTATCTCGAACGTCTGCCTGACGGGGGGGAGCTTATCTACTGCGCGGACGACCCCGGCGCCTGTGAGGTTGCCGGGGTGATCGCCGAGCGGCGGCCCGATGTGAGGCGCACGCCGTACGGGCGGCACGCGAGCGGAGCGTTCGCCCTCGAGCACGTGGAGACGCTGCCCGGGCGGACCGAGTTCCGCCTCGCCGGATTCGGGGAGACCTTCGAGGTCCGCGTGCCCGGCGAGCACAACGCGATGAATGCCGCGGCAGCGCTTTGCGCGGTCTCGCGCCTTGCCACGCGGAGCTCAGACGCCACGGGGGGCGAGGGCGTCGCAGACGCCGGCGCAGGCTTTGACCCCGCAGCCGCGGCTGCCGCCCTCGGCGGATTCGCGGGCACCCGCCGGCGCAGCGAGGTCATCGGCGAGGCAGGTGGCGTGCTGTTTCTCGACGACTACGGCCACCATCCGACCGCCATCCGCAAAACCCTCGCCGGGATCCGGCGCTTCTATCCCGATCGTCGTCTCATCGTCGACTTCATGTCCCACACCTACTCGCGGACCGCGGCACTGCTCGACGATTTCGCCACCTGTTTTGCCGATGCAGACGAGGTAATCCTCCACGAGATCTATGCTTCCGCCCGTGAGCACTTCGACGGCTCGATCGACGGCCGAGATCTCGCGGATGCGGTGGCGGCGCATCATCCCGCGGTGCGCTATGTGGAGAAGGTGGCCGATGCCGAGGCCGAGCTCCGCGACGGGCTCGCGCCGGGAGATCTTTTCATCACCATGGGAGCGGGAAACAACTGGGTGCTGTCCCACCGGCTCTATCGGGCCCGATCGAAGGAGACCGCAGACGCATGAAAGGTATGACCGGCTTCGGCTACGCCGAGTATCGCGCCGAGAATCTGGAGATCACCGCGGAGGTGAAATCCTACAACAACCGGTACCTCGACATCTTCGTCAACCTCCCGTCCTTCCTCAGCCCGCTCGAGCCGTCGGTGCGCGAGTTCGTCGCGCCGTGGCTGTTGCGGGGGCGCGTGGAGATCTATCTGCGTGTGCACGACCGCGAGTCCGACGTATCGGTCGACATCGACCGGCCGACGCTCGGCGCGTATCGCGATGCGCTCCGCGAGATGAGCGAGATCCTCGGCTCGGGGGAAGAGGTGAGGCTGTCCCACGTGATGCGGCTCGAGGGCATCATGGAGGTCAGGCGCGGCCGGGACACCGACGATTACTGGGAGCTCATGAGGCCCACCCTCGAAGAGGCGCTCGCGGAGTTTGATGCCTCGCGCGCCCGCGAGGGAGAATCCACCAGAGAGGATATCGCTTCCCAGCTCAAGCGGATCCGGGAGGTCGTCGATGAGCTCGAGAGGCGTGCCCCGGAGCTCGAGGCCGCGCTGCGGCAGAACGTCACAGAGCGCTTCGACGAGGTGCTCGGCGAGCAGGCCAACGAGGACCGGGTCTACTCAGAGATCGCCTCGCTTCTCATAAAGCATTCGATAAATGAGGAGCTCGTGCGGCTTCGCGCCCACCTGAAGTCGTTCGAGGAGACCATATCCGCGGAGGGCGCGGTCGGGAAGAAGCTCGATTTCTTCTGCCAGGAGCTCAATCGGGAGGTCAACACCGTTGCCTCCAAGAGCTTCGCATCGGACGTTAACCGCCGCGTCGTCGAGGCGAAAGACGCCGTCGAAAACATACGCGAACAACTGCGAAACGTGGAGTAGGCGAGTGAAGATAGCGATTTCGGGCAAGAGCGGCTGCGGCAACTCGACCGTGAGCCGCATCGTCGCCGACCGGCTCGGCCTCCGGCTGGTCAACTACACCTTCCGGGCCCTCGCCGCCGAGCGCGGGATAAGCTTCGACGAGGTGCGGCGTCAGGCCGAGGAAGACTCGAGCCTCGATGTGTACCTCGACAGGAGACAGGTGGAGCTTGCCCGCGAGGGCGACTGCGTGCTCGGCTCCCGGCTCGCGGTATGGCTGCTCGATGATGCGGACCTCAAGGTCTACCTCACGGCGCCGCTCTCGGTACGCGCCTCACGCATACAGCGACGCGAGGGCGGCAGCTTTCAGGAAGTGCTTCGAAAGACGCGGGCCCGCGACGAGCGCGACCGCAGCCGCTATCTCCAGCTCTACGACATCGACAACGACGAGTTCGACTTCGTGGATCTGGTGATAGACACCCAGAACATTCAGCCCGAGGACGTCGCCGAGCGAATTATTTCCGCTGCCCGAGATGAATGAGGCGAGAATTCGACTGTATGAGGAGCTCAACCGCTTCACCTCGCGCGGGGAGGAGAGTGAGGACCGGGAGTACCGCACGGAGTTCATCGGGAATCCCGGTGTGAAGGACCTCATCGAGTCTCTCGGGGTGCCGCATACCGAGGTCGACATGATCCTCGTTGACGGCGAGTCGGTGGGCTTCGACTACCGCGTACAGGATGGCGATCGCATCGCCGTGTATCCGGTCTTCGAGAGCTTCGACGTGGGTGAGGTTTCCCGGGTGCGTGCCACACCGCTGCGCGAGCCCCGATTCATCCTCGACGTGCACCTCGGAAAGCTTGCGCGGCTCCTGCGGATGCTCGGCTTCGATACGCTCTATGACAACTCGTGGGACGATCCTGAAA
>JAWLDL010000032.1:0-12308 GCA_041686675.1 Spirochaetia bacterium
GTTCATGGCAGACAATTCCGGGCAGACAAACGGACCAAACCTCGACGAAACGGACGTTTCGGAACTCCTCCCGGTCGAGGACGACGCTCACGAGGGCTCGATGAGCGATGCGGGCGAGGTGCCCGATTTCTCCGAGCTCTTCGAAGAAGCGGAGTCCCGTAACACCCGGTCATCCACGGACGTAGCTCCGAATACCGAGCGCGAGTCCTTCCGGGTTCCCCAGAAACTTCACGAGGAACCCAAGCCCTACTTCAACGACAAGAAGTTCTACCAGAAAGTCCTCACCGGAGAGGGGGAGCAGGCCAAGCGTCTGCACTCTCAGCTCGGCGCCTTTCTGAACGCCGAGGACTCGAAAGAACGCTCAACCTATCGGGGACGGCTGATTACGGCCTTCTGGGAGGTATCGGCAAGCATCGCCGGCAAGATCAACTCCGGCCTGCCCGAGCCGAAAATCGTCTTTCTGCGTTTCGCCGCCCTGCTGCCGACCATCATCTCGCCGGAACAGCGGCGGATGATCTCGAGCATCGTTTTCGAGAACAAGACGGGCGAGCCGATCCACTACGTGGATGAGTGGCTGAAGGAAGTCTCGCGCGGCCGGATAAACCCCTCAGCCGTTGACGAGACCAAAACCGCCAAAAAAGACGACGCAAATCGTATCAACGCCGCTCTCGAGAAGACGCGGGGGAAGTACCAGAGCCAGATCACGGTCATCCGCAATCGCATGAGCGAGATCGACGAGCAGGAGCGGTTGTTGCGCGATCGAGCCGATTTCATTTCGCAGCATTCACCGTCGGCCGGTTTCGACGACCTCAGCGCGCCCTACAACGAAGAACAGCGGGCCGCCCTCGGCGAGATGACCACGATTCTCCGCAAGCTCGGAACGCTCAACAAGGATCTTGCGCGGGAGTACCAGGAGCTCGACACCATTTCCGAGCAACTGGAAAGCCTCGAGGACAAGGAGTCCGACACCGCTGCGGTCGACACGAAGACAGTGGTCGCGGAGATGCGAACCATCCGTCAGATGGCGAAGCTGTGTGTGGGCAGGCAGGGGAATCACTTCCCTGTACTGATGAAGCACTACCTCAAGGGCGGGTTCGAGGATATCGGGGCCCGGGAAAACGTCATCAGGATACTCGCCGAGGTTGAACACCTCGACCCGGGGATTTTCGAACGGACCTTCAAGCGGCAGACCAATCGCATCGTGCCCAACATCATCCTCATTCCCTGTTACGGCGACCAGGGCGTGTGCTGGGAACCCTTCGAACGGTTCAACCGTGCCACGAGCCGTGCTCGTGTGGCCATTCCCATGTATCCGAAAGATCTGCGCACCGCCATCATTTCCGCCGTCGGCGACCTGCGCTGGCAGGTGGCCAAGGAAAAGGCGCAGCACTACTGGATGGAAGAGGGCCTGACGGGCTGGTACTACCAGTGGTTTGCAGAGCGCAAGATGAAGGGAGACGTCAAAGACGCCTTCGTTCAGGACTACATTCTGTGGATCACCCGCGAGAGTGAGGGCACGCAGAAGCTCGATCGTGAAGTCCGTGACATCTTCTGGCGCTACATCCCCTTCCCCCAGGACGTCAAGGAAAAGCTCAAGAACCGCGGCTTCGTCTACACCGAGCTCTACAAAAAGGACAAGAACCGCGCGATGTCCGACGGCTACTAAAACCGCCCCACCGGCGACCCGCTCCACGTCGGCGCCCGGCCACGCCGTTGCACCGCGGTACCCCCACCCCGCCTGTACATGACCTGCCGACTCGGGTTATCCTCCCCGCATAAAGGCAGGGTATCCGTTTTATGGCAAGACATATCGGCTCGGACTTCACTTCGTTCATCGACAATCTCGGCCGGCGCCTGGAAGCGCTGTTTCGGGGACAGCCGGCAAACGGCTCCCCCGGCACGATAGAAGAAGCGCTCGGCGACGGCGCGCTGTCGGTCTTCATCCCGGAGCGGTTCGGTGGACGCGGGCAGCACGTGGACGAGTGCCTCTCGGTGCTGGAAACCTGTTCCTACGAGTCGCTGCCCCTCTCACTGGTGGCAGGCATCAACGGTGCACTTTTCCTGCAACCGGTCTCCAAGTACGCAAACGAAGAGGTGCAGGCAGGAACGTTCGACCGCTTCGTCAACCACGGTGCCCTCGGCGGGCTGATGATTACCGAGCCGGATTTCGGCACCGACGCCCTGCAGATGCGTACGAGCTTTCGCCCCGAGGGCGACGGGTACCGCCTCCGCGGCACCAAGCATTGGGGCGGGCTCACCGGACGCGCGGATCACTGGCTGCTCACCGCCCGTGAGGAAACCGAGAGCGGCAGTCTGGGACGAAACATCAACTTCTTCGTGTGGGACAGGGAGCTCGGCGGTATCGAGGTGGATGAGTACTACGACAGCCTCGGCCTCGAAATGATACCGTACGGCCGAAACCGCATCGATACCTATCTCCCGGCGGAGCGTCGCATGACGCCTCTCGGAAGCGGCGTGCGCATGCTCCTCGATGTGCTCCACCGCAGCCGCTTGCAGTTCCCGGGCATGGGCATGGGGTTTCTGCGGCGTCTCCTCGACGAGGGAATTCGGCACGCGCGCGGGCGGATCGTCGGGGGGCGTCCGCTTGCCGAGTATGATCAGGTACAGTCCCGTCTTGCCGAGATACAGGCCGCCTACACCACGTGCTCCGCGATGTGCGCCTACACTACCGGCGTCGCCGGCGTCGAGAACGACTGCTCGGCACAGGCATTGCCCGCAAACACCATCAAATCCGTCGTCACCGACATCATGCAGTCCGCGGCGCAGTCGCTGCTGCAGCTCGTCGGCGCGGCCGGCTACCGCCGCGCTCACCTCGCCGGTAGTGGGGTGGTCGACAGCCGTCCATTCCAGATATTCGAGGGCTCCAACGACATCCTCTATCAGCAGATTTCCGAAGCGGTTCTCAAATCCATGAAGCGCCTCAAGGAGAGCAACCTCTCCCGCTTCCTCGGCGTCTTCGAGCCGACGAAGCGGGTTGCCGGGCGGATGC
The DNA here is from genome assembly GCA_041686675.1 of Spirochaetia bacterium. Classification (GTDB taxonomy): domain Bacteria; phylum Spirochaetota; class Spirochaetia; order DSM-27196; family PWMO01; genus JAAAOH01. The sequence continues at coordinate 3,011 of JAWLDL010000032.1, forward strand.
CGCATGACCTGGATTTCTCGGTCGAAGAGGGTCTGCCACAGCGCAAGATGGTGGACCTCGGCCGCATCCTCGGGCGGATCATGTCGATGCAGATGGTTCTCGATATGAAGGACCGGGGCTACCGGGAGGATCTTGCGGAGAACTGCATCACCATGACGATACGGGAAATCAGATCCCTCGCGGGCTCATTCGCCCACGGCGACCGCTCGCGGGCGGTGGAGGACTATCGCGACGGCAGCGCCTGGGCGGCCTTCCTGCCGGACAATCACGCGAAGGCGTGAGCAGCCGCATCAGCGCGCGCCGCGTGAGAAGGCGCCGCATGAGAAGGCGCCGCATGAACGGCCGCCGGCGCCCCGCTACTTTCCCCCGCGCCGGGGAAAGATCGGGCCGAAGTAATTCTCCAGTTCGTACTTCTGCGACAGCCACCTCACGAAACGGTGATAGATGAAGTAGGTGGCTACGATCGAGAGCACGAAGAGGACCATCAGGATATAAACCCCGATGTTTGCCGGAATGTAGGGAGCAAGGAACCGGCCGAAAACCACGAAGAGCACCAGGAAAATCACCATCATGATGATGATGTTTGCAATGGTCGCCCCGATTACGAAGAGTATTGTATTGACTCGCTTGTTCATCATTCCTCCCGCGTCTCGGCCACGAGGACGCTGATCACCAGAAGCGTACCGCATACGACCACGCTCGCATCGGCGACGTTGAATGTGGGCCACCGCTCGAGCCCGAAGAGCCCGTAGAACTTGACGTCCACGAAATCCACGACGCCCTCGGGGCGGAGGATCCGGTCGATGAGGTTCCCTATCCCGCCCCCGACGATACCGGCTATCGACCAGCGTTCAAGCGCCGTGAACCGATCGCCGTTTCGCACATAGTAGAAGAGAAGCCCGCCGATCACCGCGAGGGGGAACAGGATGAATGCCACCCGGCGGACCATGACCGGGAGCGTCGCTCCGAGGCTGAATGCAATGCCGGGATTCCGCGCGTGGATCAGACGCAATACGTCACCAAAGACCTCGATATAAAAGCCGCGCTCGTACACGGGCTCGATGTAGGCAACGACCACCTGCTTGGTAACCTGATCGAGGATGATGATGGCCAGGGTGAGCAGAAAAGGTACCAGCAGGTACCGTCCGGTTTGCGTCACGGTATTTCCTCTCAAGAAGCTCGTCTGTGTCACTCAGAGTCCGGTGGGTACATCGACAAAGGTGGTTTCGAGTCCGAGCTCGGCGGCAAGAAGCTCGCCGACCGCTCTGACGCCCCAGACTTCCGTGTTGTAATGGCCGCCGAAGACGACGTTGGTCTCCGACTCGAGTGCCTCGTGGTAAATGGTGTGAGACGCGTCTCCGGTCACGTACAGATCGATCTCCTTGGCAATCGCCTCGCTCACGAGCCGGGGAGCTCCCCCCGAGACCAGGGCCACGGACTCGATCTTTTCGGGCCCGAAGGGAAGCACCGAAAGCGCCTCCTGCCGGCCACCGAAGAGCGAATCGCAGACTGCGCCCACATCGGCGGGCTCGGGTAGCACCCCAGTCACGCCGATCGTGGTTCCGTGATAGGAACCGAAGGGTCGCACCTGCTGCAGCCCGAGCTCCCTCGCCATCCGGGCGTTGTTTCCCAATGACGGGTGCATGTCGAGGGGCAGATGCGCCGCGTAGAGGCCGAGGTCGCGCTCCATGAGGTAGCGAATGCGCTCGTAGTGCGCACCCGTGAGGGGCGACTCGTGCCCCCAGAACAGGCCGTGGTGCACAAACAGTACCTCCGCGCCCCATTCCGCCGCGCGGCGGAAGCTCTCCAGGCAGGCGTCGACGGCCACGGCGACCCGGGATACCTCGGGCTCCCGTCGTTGAACCTGGATACCGTTTATCGAAGGATCCTCGCCGCGCATTGCGTCTATTGCCAGCGTCGATCGAAGAAATCGATCGAGATCGCTCAGTTGCATTCCGCCATTATAGTGGGCGAGGTGCATTTTTCAAGGTGGGAGAGCGCAGGAGGTCCCCACTGCCCCCCGGCCGGGTTGTTTTCGACGGCCGCTGATACTATCTTATCCGCGGACCATGGCAAAAAAGCTCCATCAGACACAACCACTTCAAGCATCGAGCGACGATGCGCCTATTGCAACCTACGCCGAGAAAGAGCTCAACGCTGACGCCGTGCACTTCGGCATAACCGGCGAGGAGATGGCGCGCCTCGATACCGAGGCCGAGACCTTCGACGTTATCGGACAGCCGCGGGCGCTCGAGGCGCTTCACATGGGCCTCGAGATGCAGAGCAAGGGCTACAACGTGTTCGTCACCGGCATGCCCGGCACCGGCAAGCGTACCGCCGTCACCAAGATCATCGAATCCTACCGTGATGATCTCTCGCGTCTGCAGGACATCGTCTTCGTGTACAACTTCCGGAACCCCGACCGGCCCCGGGTGCTCTATTTCGACCCCGGTGAGAGCCGCGTATTCCGCCAGACCCTCATGGATATCGTCGCCGGCGTGCGGCGCCGTCTCATGATGCTCTCCGACAGCCACAACTTCAAGCGAAAGCGCGATCGGCTCGTGACTCAGGCCGAAGGCCAGGCCAATGCCGCCCTGCGCGAGTTCGAAGGCAAGCTCGAGCAGGAGGGCTTCAATATCGTCCAGCGACGCGGCGAGGAAGCCGAAGAGACCGATCTCGCACCGGTGTACGAGGGTGAGACAACCAGCTTCGAGGACCTTCAGCAGCGGGTGAAGCTCGGTGAGCTCGACGACGACTCCTGGCACCGCATGCGGGAGAAGTATTACCGCTACCTCGACGAGCTCAATCAGATCTTTCAGCGCCTCGACTCCCAGCGGGATCAGGTTGAGGACAGCCTTCGTGATCTCCGCGTCCGCGAGGTCTCACCCGAGCTCGACAAAGACATCCGGGGGCTCAAACAGCAGTACCCTGAAGAACGCATCACCGCCTATCTCGACGATCTGCGCGAGGACATCCTGCGTCACCTCGACTGGTTCACCGGATTCGACGACGAGGACCACGGCGACCCCTCGGACTTCGAGCGCTACCAGATAAACATCGTCGTCGATCATGGCGATACCAACCGCGCCCCGGTCGTCTACGAGACCAACCCCGACTACCACCGGCTCTTCGGCACCCAGGAGTACGCCCAGGAATCCGGCGGCGAGATCAAGAGCGGGTTCATGTACCTCAGAGCCGGCGCTATGCTGCAGGCATCCGGCGGCTTTCTCATCCTGCGCGGCGACGATCTGCTGACACAGGAAGAGCTCTGGAACACCCTCAAGCGTGCGCTCGACACCGGAACCACCGAGGTTCGATCCGGATCCGGGGGCACACCCGTGCCGTCGGGCTTCCTCAAGCCGGAGCCGGTGAAGATCTCGGTGAAGGTGATCATCCTCGGCAGCGAGCACCTCTACGACCTGCTCTTCAACCACGACGAGGAGTTCGGCAAACTCTTCAAGGTACCCGCCGAGTTCGACGCCTCGATGCCGCGCAATGATCACACCACCCGCGAGTACATCAGCTTCATCCGTCTGATCGAGACAGAGGAGAAGTTGCTGCCCGCCACACGCGACGCGGTCGCCGCCGTCGTGGAATACGGGGTACGGATGTCGGAGTTCAGGGATCGACTGAGCACGCGGTTTTCCCTGGTCGCCGACCTGCTCCGTGAGGCGAACTACTGGGCCCGCAAAGCCTCGCGGGAGGAGATCGACCGCGGCGCTGTGGAACAGGCCGTCGCCAAGCGGATGTACTTCTCAAACCTGCCCGAAGAGAAGATCGATGATCAGATCGTTTCCGGGGAGCTCCTCATATCGGTGACCGACCGTGCGGTGGGACGCATCAACGGACTCGCCATTGTGGATCGCGGCTACTATTCCTTTGCCCGTCCCATCCTCATTACCGCTCGCACGGCGCCGGGCGACGCCGGTATCGTGAATATCGAGCGCGAGGCCGGCCTCTCCGGAGAGATTCATGACAAGGGCGTCTACATCCTCGAGGGGTTCCTCCATTCCAAGTACGCCCGTACGTTCCCGCTGTCCATACACGCGAGTGTTGCCTTCGAGCAGTCCTACGTTGAGGTCGACGGCGACTCCGCCTCGTCTCCTGAGGTATATGTGCTGCTTTCGGCAATAGCCGAGGTGCCCCTCAGGCAGGACATTGCGGTGACCGGGTCGGTGAATCAGATGGGCCAGATACAGCCGGTTGGTGGTATCAGCGAGAAAATCGAGGGCTTTTTCGCGGTATGCAGGAAGGTCGGCCTCACCGGCCGCCAGGGCGTCATAATGCCCCGACAGAACCAGCCGAATCTCGTCCTCAACCGCGAGGTGCAGAACGCCGTCGAGGCGGGGGATTTTCATCTCTACTCCATCGAGACCATCGATGAGGGGATGGAGATTCTCACAGGGCTGCCCGCCGGCTCACCCACACAGGACGGCGGATTCGAGGCGGGCAGCATAAACGCCCGGGTGTCGCGGCGGCTGCGCGAGATGGCACATCAGGTCAAGAACTTCGGCGACAAGTAGGCCTGCCGCGGGGGGCACGGCTCGCCGGGCCCCCGGCGGCGACGGCGGCGCGTGCGGCGTCGGTTTCTTGACATTGATAGAATGCCTCATATACTGGGAGCAAGAGAAAATGTGCCGCCGGAGTGTTGCAGCATGCCCCAGAAAGCCGACGAAGAGAAAGTCCTCAAGGCAGCCCGCAGTTCGATCCCCCTTACCGTAAAGTCATACACCCTTCCGAGAGAAACCGAGGAGTATCTCGAGCAGATACTTTTTCTCTTCCTCAGGGAAATGGGGCAGGAGCAGCTCAAGGACGCCCTCTCCTACTGCCTGCGGGAGATCGCGGTAAACGCGAAGAAGGCAAACACCAAGCGGGTGTACTTTCAGGAACGCGGCCTCGATCTCCTCGATGATGATGATTATCAGGAGGGCATGCAGCAGTTCAAACAGGACACCCTCGAGAACATCTCCCACTACCTGCAGAGGCAGAAAGAGGAGGGACTCTACGTCAAGGTCGTCTTCCATGCACGTGGTCGCGTTCTGCATCTCTACGTGATCAACAACACGATGATCACCAAGAAGGAACAGATCCGGGTATATGATCGTATCGCGCGCTCGCGGGCATTCAACAGCCTCGAGGAGGCGCTGACGACCGTACTCGACGACTCAGAAGGGGCCGGACTCGGCATCGTCATCCTGGTGCTCATGCTGAAGAAGATCGGTCTCGACGAGGACGCCTTCGACATCGACGCACGCGACGGAGAGACGGTCGCCCGCGTCAGTATCCCGATGTCGCAGGTACGCCTCGAGAGCCTCGACATGATCTCCCAGCGCATCGTCTCGGAGATCGAGGCGCTTCCCCGCTTTCCGGAGAACATCGTCGCGTTGCAGAAGATGATCGAGGACCCCAACTCCGAGATCGCCGAAATCGCGCGGCAGGTCAGCACCGACCCCTCCCTCACGGCCGACCTCCTGAAGCTGGTAAACTCCGCCCAGTTCATGCTGCCGAAGAAAGTCGACAACATCGTCGAGGCGGTGAAGATGGTGGGCATGCGTGGTCTGCGTAACCTCCTGTTCTTTCACGGTACGCAAAAGATCCTCGGCAATGAGACCGCCGAGACCAAACGGCTGTGGGAGCACTCCTACCGCACCGCATTCTACGCCTACCAGCTCGCCCGCAGCGTGACGCGCAAAAAGGAAATCCTCGATGACGTCTATGTCGGCGGAATTCTCCATGACATGGGCAAGATCATCTTCTCCTCGGTCCATCCCGAGCTCATCGAGAAGATACACGGGTTCTGTCGCGAGAAGGGCATACAGGAAGAGATCTTCGAGGACCTCGCAGCAGGGCTCAACCACTCGGAGATCGGGGCAATGATTGCCGAGAAGTGGAACTTCCCCGACGCCCTCGTTGCCGCCATCAAGTATCATCACACCCCGACGACCGCACCGATGGAGTTTCGCGACGTCGTGTTCACGGTATACCTCGCCAATGGTCTCACCCATTACGGGGAAAAGACTCTGGGTATCGATCAGCTCGAGCCCGCGGTGCTGAAGTACTTCAACATCGGCAGCGAGGCACAGCTCGGACAGATCGAGCAGAAACTCGATAGCATGTTCGGGAAGGCGAACGCCCGTATGTACGAGCGGGTGAGCTCCGGCAGCGCAAGCCAGAGCGCATAGCCACGTTTCGCACGTCGGAGCTTGACCAGAGTCGCTTTATATAGTAATTTCCATATGTAATTCATACATACGGAGAGAGCTTATGGCGGTAAAAATTTATACGACTCCAACCTGTTCCCATTGCAACGCCGCGAAGAAGTACTTTCGGGAGAACCGAATTTCCTTTACCGAGTACAACGTGGCCCGCGACATGCGTCGGGCCGACGAAATGGTGAAGAAGTCCGGACAGATGGGTGTCCCGGTGATCGATGTCAATGGTAAAGTGATCGTAGGGTTCAACAGACCCGAACTCGAACGGGCACTGAAGAGGGCATAATATGGCGACACATCACACGAAGGTCACGCATCGCGAGGGGATGTCGTTCGACGGCGAGCTTGCGGGACACAAGATCCCGCTCGACGCGGATCCGTCGGTCGGCGGGAAGGATTACGGGCCGACGCCCAAGCCTCTGTTGCTGACGTCCCTCGCCGGCTGCACCGCCATGGATGTGACCGCCATACTCGGGAAGATGCAGATGCCGTACGACAGCTTCGAGGTGGAGGTTGAAGGGGATACGACCGAAAGTCATCCGAAGACCTACAGCGCCATTCGCCTTCGCTATGTCTTCACCGGAAGCGAGCTCGATGAGGCAAAGATCGAGAAGGCGGTCAAGCTGTCACAGGAGAAATACTGCGGAGTCTCGGCGATGCTCAAGCAGGTATCGAACGTCGACTACGAGATCGTGATGAATCCGGAGTAGTCCGCTCCTTTCCCGCAGTCAGGACGCCGGCCCCGACGCACATCTATGCGCTCCACCACGCGTACGCAAGAATCCCGAACGCCACCGACACGTTGAGCGAGGCCTTGGCTCCCGCCATGGGGATGCTCACCCTGCCCGCCGATTGCTCGGCGATCGAGAGCGCAGCGGGCGATACCCCGAGCTCCTCCGAGCCGAGCACAACCATTCCCGGCTCCGGAAGCCTCACCTCACCGAGCACCCGTCCGCCGGTTTCCAGCGCGAAAACCGGCACCGTCGGACCCGAAGGCGCTGCGCCCGCTTCGGTCGCAGCCGCCGCAGCGTCCTCGACCGCCTCCCCGAGCGAGCACACCCGCCAGGGAATCACCCCGGTCGCGCCCATGGACGAGCGCGCGGCGCGGGTATGGTCCGGGCGCGGTGTATCGGGGGAGAGGTAGACCGCTCGAACGCCGAACGACTCGGCCGCGCGAAAGACGGCGCCCACGTTGTAGGGCGATCTGAGGTCCTCGAGATAGACGAAGAAGTCACGGACACGACGGGCACCGCGATCGAGACCGCCATCCTCGGGGAGCAGCAGGTCCCACTCCGCCGGTTCCCGCCCGAGCTCGGCAAGCAGGGCATTCCTGAGGGCGTCGATCGCGCGACATGGTTCCGGTGCGGCCGGGGGTTCGGGCTGCCCAGGCGTTTCAGGCGCCCCGGTTGCCGCCGGCGGCGCCGACGCCGACTGCCCGCGGACTTCGCTTGCCACTCGTGCCGCCTCGCGCAGCCGTTCTCCGAGGCGCTCATCGTCGCGGACGAGCTCCGCCATCTCCCCAAGGTAGCGCACGTCCACGGGGCGGCCGGCGACGCAGTCACGCTGAAGCATCTCGAGCAGATGGACGGTCTTTCGGAGACGGGTCTTTCGGGGAAGAGACTGGAGCTTGCGTATCGTGATCATCGTTATTCGGCCAAACGGCGACGCTCGGCGGCCGCCCGCGACACCCGGCGTCGGTCTCCCCTGTTGCTACATCGCCTGCTTGAGGAGATCGTAGAGGTCCTGGCGAGAGAAGGCAACGGGCGCATAGCCGACCATCTGGAACCCCGCGGCGATCTCCGCCACCTCGACCATGTCATCGAGACGCAGGTCGAAATCCTGCAGCCGCGCCGGAAGGGAGAGCTTGCCGATGAGCCGCCGGGTTACCGTCGAGGCCTGATTCGCGTCGTCCTGGTTGCTGATACCGGGGATATCCTCGCCGAGCGCACGTGCGATCTTCGCCACCTTTTCAGGCCTCACCCCCGCGTGATAATCGAGCACGTGGGGCAACAGCACCGTGGCCAGCCACGACTTCGGGACGCTGAAACGGCTGTTGATGGCGTAGGTGAGCGCGCCGCCGGCGCCCTGGCTGCTGATGGAGAGGCCGACTGCCGCGAGAAGCCCGGCCTGCGTTGCGCGCTCCCGGGGGCCGACACTATCGCCGCTACGAAGAAGATCGTCGACCGCCTCTTTTACCGTGTCGATGGCGCGGAGAAAAAGGGTGTCCGACAGGAAGGCGCTCTTTGTCGAGAGATATCCTTCCACCGAGGCGAGGAGAATATCCATCATCGTGGAGGCCGCGTACTTGGTGGACATCGACATCGCCAGCTTCGGGTCGAACAGCACTACACGCGCCACGCCGCTTTCGACGTCGATCGGCCTCGCGGTCCGGCTTTCCGCCTCGGTGATGAAAAACCGGCTTCTGAACATGAAGTGATCTCGAAAGCTGGTCGGCACCTCGATGAACGGGATGGCCTCCCGGGCGGGCTCCTCGCCGTCGAAGAGGCGATAGAGGGAGTTGCCCTCCGCTGCGGCAATCGCCGTCGCGCGGGCGGCGGCGAGCACGCGCATGCCTCCGAGCCCGATGACGACCTGGGTCTTACTCGCCCTGGCGAGAGAGACGAGCTCGGAGACGTTGGCACTCGTGGTGCGAAGAGGCAGGTCGGCATGGGTCATCAGGTTGACGTCGCGGCGGGCACAGAGATCCTCCACCCGGCGCACCACACCCTGCTCGCGCTGTACGGGCTCGGAGACAAGAAGAGCCCGGCTGCCGAACTGCGCAGCGGTCTGGGCCACGCGGTTGACCGCGTCGTTCCCGAAGATTACCGAAGCAGGAAGATCAAAGACGAAATCGTTCATTGGCGTGTGAGCATAAAAAAAGCACAGACGCTGCATGGCCATCTGCGCTTTTTCACTCGAAAGCTTCCCCTGCCCTCTTATCTTAGATGTCGAGCATATCCATGATACGGTCCGCGACCGTGTCGAGCACCTTATCGTCGATATAGTTCGGGTCCTGGAGCTTGGCTTTCACCTCGGCAACGCGGTCGGCGCGCACGTCTTCGGTGGCCTTGACCTCCTCGCTGACG
>JAWLDL010000033.1:0-12266 GCA_041686675.1 Spirochaetia bacterium
GGCCCAGCCGATCGCACGCGTCTGGCTCGGGTCCACGATCTGCGACACGGCCGAGAGATCAACGGTGTAGGTGCCGAACCCCAGTGTCGACGTGCCGCGGGGCGTGAGCTTGACCTCGCGCTTCCCCTTCCGCGGGTCGATGCTGTGGGGCTCCGGCGCGCGTGTGCTCCGCGGTCCGAAGGTCTCCGCCCCCTCGGGGCGCCGGTCGGTACGAAATCGCGCCGCGATGTCTCGTGCCTCACGGGTAACCTCGACGGGCCTGTAGTCACGCATGGCAATCACGCGATCGGCCACGTCGAAATAGTCGCCACTTCCGCCGAGAACCAGAATTGTCGACACGCCGAGCTCCTCGTACATCAACCGCACCCTGTCTATGAATGGGGTGATGGGCTCGTCGCGGTCGTGGATGAGCTCCTGCATGCGGTGGTCGCGGATCATGAAGTTGGTCGCCGAGGTATCCTCGTCGATCAGGAGCACCTTCGCGCCCGCCTCGAGCGCCTCGATGATGTTGGCCGCCTGCGAGGTACTGCCGCTCGCGTCCTCGCTGCTGAAGGCGTCGGTATCGCGGCCGCCCGGGAGCCCGGATATGAACGGAGTGATGCAGGTCTTCTCGATCCGTCTGCCGTCTTCGGCGCGGATGCTGACGGCCGACGGGTCGGACACCACGAGTTCCCGTCCGTCTCCCGGCACGTGATTGTACACGCCCCGCTCCACGGCCGAGAGCAGCGTCGATTTGCCATGATAGCCGCCGCCCACGATAAGCGTGACACCCCCGCCGATCGCGAGCCCCGAGACCTTGCCGCGATTGGGAAGATCAACCTCCAGTCGCAGTGACGCGGGCGACTCGAAGGCGACAGCCTCGCCGGAAGCCATGGGGCGCTGGTCGATTCCGCTTCTGCGCGGGAGAATCGCGCCGTCGGCCACAAAGGCCACGAGGCCGAGCTCCGGGAGCCGGCTCCTGAGAAAGTCCGCATCCTCGACGACCTCCACGTGTCGACGGAGATCCGTCTCGTCGAGAGCCGCAAAGAAGGCGGCTTCGGCGACAATTTCCGGCATCTCCTCGAGCAGCATCGCCTCGGCATGCCGTCCTGCAATCTTCCGTCCGAAGGCGGGGAGGCCCACGAAGAACCGGATCTCCACGCCCCGCTCTCCGATGAAGGCGGAGGTACGGTCGAGGACCTCCTGTCCCGGGCGATCGATCTCGATGATCCCGCCCTTGCCGGTCCCGCGGTGGCCGGCAGCGATGCGACGCGCGGCCTGCGCGAAGCGGCGAGTGATGTAGTCGCGGGCGGCGATCTCGCGGCTGCGGGCGGCCGGTTCGGGGGCGGGCGCCGGGGAGTGGGCGCCGCGGCCGCTGCTGCGGCCGGCGCCCGCGCCGTCAGGGGGCTCGTACGTCCAGCTCGGGAAGCCGGCTGTCTCCGCATCGACCTCTATGTGTACCCGACTCGGGGCGGCGAACGGGTCGCCCTGTACGTGGTCGATGCAGAAGGTGAAGCGGTCGAAGCGGTAGCAGCCCTTGATGTCCTTGTAGGCCTTGTATCCCTTCCCGTCGATTCGTCTGAGGGTCTGTCTGAGATCTTCCGCGGTGTCCATATTCTGAATGATGCCGCGGCCGGGCGGGTCCCGACAAGGTGTGCCGCCGGGAGAGGAGCGCCGGGGCGTCAGCAGCGGAACGCCGGGTCGTTTACTCCCGAAACATTCCCTGCTCAATGTCGATGCGGCGCACCGAATAGTCGAGCTGCCACTCCTCGTAGCGCCATTCTCCGGCAAGTTCGAGCCTCACCTTCCCGACCTCCTCGCTCAGATCGAAGCCCTCGGTGTCGTTTGCAAGGAGCTCGAAGTCGTAGGACGTGCCGGCGTAATCGAGAGTCGCCGAGACCGAGAGCGCGGTGGGCTCCGGCGCGGCCCGCATCCGCAGGCGCACCGGGATCCGCCGTGCGGAGCGATCGGTGAAGGAGAGGTCATGATCGATGACGAGCGGGTCGGCGTCGGCCGGGATGCTTTCGTCCTCGGAGACGAGCCACATTGCATCGTAGATGATGGAGTTGAGCGCCCTCGAGCGGTCACGTACGACCGTGCGCCGACCGGGCCGTACCACCACTTCCGCACTCCAGGGCGAGAAGGTGAACTCCGGCAACTCCGCCACGCCAAAGGCAATCCCGAGATTCGTGCTGACGGTTCGCGCCCCCGGTGCGACGTCCTCGATCAGCACTGGCTCGGTCGGGTCGCCGTGGGTGTAGCCGACAAACTCCCCGTTGACGCTGACTTCCGCGTCAACCAGCGGCGAATACAGGGCAATGGTGCCGGGACGCTCGTCACGCATGGATATGATCGAGCGCTCTGCGACGGGATCCGTGAGCGAGACGCGGGAACCGGAGAGTTCGGCGATGAGTTTCTCCGCAAGGCGATGGACGGTATTCTCCGTGCGGCCCCGTTCCGAAAATGCCACGGTCTCCGCGGTCTCGACATTGACCACCCGCGCGTTCATCAGGATTTCTTCACCGAGGAAGACGTAGTCGCCGGTGACGAGGTAGTCCGCGCCGAGGATCTCCCCGACCCGCTGCACCTCAGCGCTGCGAGCGGACAGACCGGAGAGCCCGAGCCGCTGCTCGGTGATCACCTCTTCGAGGCTTGCCCTCTCGACGAGGGCGATGTCCTCCTGCGTGGACAAGTCGAAGAGCAGAAGCCCCTCGATGATACCGGCAAGGTAATCCGCCGCAGGATCGCGGCCTGCGTTCTCCATGGTGACGAACGCAACGGTGCTGCGCTGGGCAGCCACCGGCACGGCACATACGGCAGCCAGCAACAGTAGCGCGATCAGGAAACGACCGCCGACGGAGCGCGTGTTCACGGGACATCCTCCTGTTCTCGGATACTCCAATCTCTCAGAGACTCTATCGCCTTTTCGCCGCATCGCATAGCCGATTCTCCGTCTCTTTGAGTATCTTGTCCGGTACCGTGTCGATGTATCGCGTGCATCTCAAGTGGAATGACAAGGACATAACGCTTCGTGCCCGGGGCCTCGACCTCACCCACCCGTACTTCGTGTCGATTACCGACCTCGTGTTCCCCGAGGAGAACAAGCTCATCATTGATCCCTCCGAGGACGAAGTTCGAAAGACCTTCGGCGAGGCCGACCATCTGATGATACCCTTTCAAACGGTCACCCTCATCGAGGAGATCAAGGAAGACAGGCCACCCCGCGAGGACAAGGTGCGGAACTTCACCGTGGTCGAGGGCCCCGGCGAGGACACGGCCGGCGGGGAGTCCTCCGATGACGAGGACCCCATTGACGCGCCAGGCGCTCCCGGCCGCGGCGGCGAGCCGGAAGACGAGTGAACCGTGACCATGCTTCGGGGACTGCTGCGCGTGCGGCGTCGCTACCGCGAGATACACGGCGCCCTGCTGACCAAGGGACTGAGCTTCAGCCTCATCCTGGCATCGGTGCCTCTTCTCTTCGTCCTGCTCGTCGCCGGGTCCTTCTTCGTAACACCGGAGCTCGTCGACGTCGTTGAGCGCGAGTTTCTCGGTTTTCTCCCCTCGGCCGTCCGAAGCGACCTCGTTGCGGGAATCGAGCGGTATGCCGGGAATCCGGGCTCGCTTTCACTCATCACCGTGGCGCTCTTTCTGCTCGCGGTCCACAACCTCTTTGTCGATCTGCAGCGCACCATGTCAATCGCCGTCGGTCGGCCGGTCGCGCACGGACGTGCCCGTCTCTTCGCCCTCGCAGGCAACGCCCTGTTCCTCCTCTTCGTCTACGCAGCGACGCTCGTCTCTGCCGCCGGCCGCTGGGTGGTGCGACTCTCGGAGATCGATCCCACCCTGATCCCCTGGGCTGCGCGGGGCCTCTCGGTGATTCTCGTAGCTGTGGTCTTCTACGCGGTGTTTCGCGCCGGCGCACGCACCGCCCTCAGGTTTCTGCCCGCCGCTGCGGTGGCAATCGGGGCGTCGGTGGTCTGGCAGCTGGTGCTTGCCGCCGGCGGTCGCATCGTGAACGCCGCCGGTACGCGGTTTCTCGCCTATGGGGTCCTTGCCTGGGCCATTGTATTTCTGGTGTTCATGCGCGTGATGGCGGAGATACTCGTCCACGGCGCCCTCCTCGTGCGGGAGGTTGCGCTTCCGGAGCCTGAGACCGACGAGGCCGACCACCGTGACCTTCGCCTGTAGCCCCTGCTACAATGCGGGGCACACAAGGAGGTTCTTTGGTGGAGGCACAATCAATCGAGCTCAACCGGAGGGAGACGGAGGCTCTCGCGGCGTGGTCGCGTGCCGTGGAAGAGGAAAGCGCGACGCCGCTCGAGGCTGCGCGACGTATCGCAGCCGCGCTCGGTGCGCACCCGGGGCACGGATCCGCGGCGGGTAGCAGCAGCTTCGGATTCTGGACACCCGAGCTCCTCGAGACCGGTGTTCCCGAGGAGGAGGTCGCGCTCGAGCTCCTGCTGCCCGGCGAGAACTTCGACCTCTGCGCGACGACGCAGCGGGCGCTCTTTGGCGTGGTCCACGTCCCGACGATCCGGGCAGGCGAGTATACCTGGGCCGTGGTCGACGGCCTCGAGGCCGGCACGCGACATCGCGTCGGTCCGTTTTATCGGCTCTCCTATCCCGACCGGTCCACCGGCCGTTCCGGCGATTCCCCCGCGAGGCGGCGTCACATCCTGGATCCCCTCGCCGCCTCGGTGCCCTTCGGCGCGACGGCGCCGGCCGAGCTCTATGACGTTGCAGGCATGCTGGCCGCCCGGCGTGATGCCGGTTACTTCGCCGACCTGGAAATGCGCCCGGACCCCGACGGCGTCCCCCGCATGACGGGCCCCGCAAACATGCTCGAGATACATACCGCCACCGCCACCGAAGAGGGAACGCTCGAGGCTCTCGCCGAGCGCTACCGCGACATTGCCGAGCGCATCCGCCGCAATGAGGAGCTCTCCGCCGCCGACCACAGCTTCATCGGATATGATGCCGTTCAGCTCATGCCCGTCGAGCCCACAATCGTCTACGAGGCCGGCTCCGCCTTCTGGGAGGAGACCTCCGACGACCCGCCGCCGCATGAGGGAGAGCTCGCCGAGCTCGAAGTCGTTCTCAGGCGGCCGGATACCACCAACTGGGGATACGACGTGATGACCGTCGCCTCGCCCGCCCCCAACCCGACGCTGCTTCGCAGCGGCAGACCGGATGAGCTTCTCGACTTCATCGCGACCCTCCACGCCTTTCCCGGACGCCCCATCAGGGTTGTCCTCGACGTCGTCTACGGCCACGCCGACAACCAGGCCCTCGATCTTCTCAACCGCCACTTCTTCGCGGGCGCGAATATGTACGGACAGAACCTCAACTACCGCCATCCGGTGGTGCGGGCGATACTCCTGGAGATGCAGCGGCGCAAGAGCAACTACGGCGTCGACGGGGTGCGCGTGGACGGCGCCCAGGACTTCATCTGGTGGGAAGCCTCAGAGCAGAAGCTCTACTACGACGATGAATACCTCAGCCTCATGAACGACGTCGAGCAGGAAGCGGCCGGCGTGCGCTACCGGCCGTGGATGGTGTTCGAGGACGGACGCCCGTGGCCCCGCGACGACTGGGAGCTCGCATCGTCATATCGGGAGGTGACAAAGAAGCTCCCCAACGTGGTGCAGTGGGGTCCGCTGACCTTTGCTCACAACACCCCCTTCCTCTTCACCTTCTGGATAAGCAAGTGGTGGCGAATCGAGGAGATTCTGCAGGTGGGAAGCCACTGGATTACGGGAAACTCCAATCACGATACACTCCGGCGGGGAACCCAGGTCGACCCCGAGGAGCGCATCAACACCTACCTCGGTGAGACATTGCCGCAAATCCTGGCAAACGCCTACGACAACCCCGCATCGCGCATGTTCGACGCCTTTCTGCCGGGGATCCCCATGGATTTTCTGAATGCCAACATGCGGGCGCCGTGGAGCTTCATCAGGAACACCGACGATCGCTACGGAGTCAAGGTGATCTCCGAGGAGGCCTTCTTTCTCGACTGGGCGGTGAACGAGGCGACCTTCGCGCGACCCGAAAGCTTTACGCGGCTGAAGGCCCGCGGCTTCACCGATCTCGGTGATCTCCGCCGCTTCATGCGAGCCCTCGATGCGGCGGTGCGCACCACCGACTACGTACTCCCCTCTGTCGCGCGACTGCTCGAAAACCATGACCCGCCCCTTCCCGGCCCCCGACCCTACACCCCCGAGGGCCTCAAGACGATTGCCCGGGCGTGGATGGACGACGTCCACGATTACTGCACCGTCGAACGTTACGCCAAGGACCTGGAACCCGCCCGCGCAGCGCGCAATCTCGAGGTACGGCGCTTCGCCCGTGCGCGCCCCTGGCTCGTTGGGAACCTTACAGCAACCGACGCCTTTGACCGACTGCGCCCGAGCGACGGAAGCGTCATCTTCTTCGGTCTGCGAAGCGCCCCCGACGCAAGCGAGAGCCTCCTCTTCGTCGCCAATATGGAGGGAGCACCGCGCGAGATAACGCCCGTCGATCTGCCCGTCGCGGGGCTGCCTCGCGACGGCTGGGAGCAGGCACTGGCCACGCGGGGACTCGAGCAGGCTGCCGCCGACGTACCGGTCGTACTCACGAACGGCTCCGGCGTGGTGTTTCGCCGCGATGGGACACCCTTGCGTTCTCGTTGATTTTGCACAAGAATCGGGCTCACACCGAAAGGGTGGGACGCCGAATATGAGCATGGGGCACGATCCGGCTGAGAAAGGGGTTACACAGTGATAGCGCGAGAGTTTCGTATTCTACCGGACCATCTCTATCCGCCCGAGGATTGGGCGATGGTGGAGCGGGACTTCTCCACCCGCTGGATGGGAAACGCAGAGACCATTTTCGCCCTGTCCAACGGCTACTTCGGCATTCGCGGGACCTTCGAGGAAGGCCGTCCGGCGGTGCAGGCCGGGACGTTCATAAACGGGTTCCACGAGACCTGGCCGATCATCCACGCCGAAGAGGCCTACGGTTTCGCGCGCACGGGTCAGACGATGATAAACGTACCCGATGCCACGGTACTGAAGCTCTACGTCGATGACGAGCCCCTCTATCTGCCCACCGCCCGGCTGATCGAGTACAACCGACAGCTCGATTTCCGTGACGGCGTGAAGCGCCGAAGCCTCATCTGGTCCTCACCGGCCGGCAAACGGGTCCGAGTCGACTCGCGCCGCCTGGTGTCCTTCGAGCATCGCCATCTCGGCGCCATATCCTATGAGGTCACCGTGGACACCGACGCCCCGGTGGTCATTTCCTCGCAGCTTCTGAACCGTCAGGACAGCAAACCGACGGACGAGCCGGGAAACGGGGATGAAAGCGACCCCCGCAAGGCACGCGCATTCGGCTTTCGCGTCCTCAACGCCGTAGACCACCTCGAAGACGAGCATCGCATCATCACCGGCTATCGCACGACCAACTCGCGCATGACCCTCGGCGCAGGCGTGGATCACGTCATCGAGACGGATAACCCCTGGTATGCCAACCGCTCCTGGAGCGAGGACAACGGGAAGGTCGTGTTTACCATCGATGCCCGCGCCGGCGTGCCGATCCGCATCACCAAGTACTTCAGCTACCACACCTCGCGCTCGGTTCCGCCGGTGGAGCTCATCGACCGCTGCACCCGCACCCTCGATCGGGCGGTACGTGACGGCTACGATGCCCTGGAGGCGGCCCAGCGATCCTTTCTCGATTACTTCTGGTCCAGGTCCGATGTGCTCGTGGATACCGAGACGCGGGTGCAACAGGCTATACGCTGGAACATCTTCCAGGTGTGTCAGGCGGCGGCACGGGCGGAGACGACCGGCATCCCGGCCAAGGGGCTGACCGGACAGGCCTACGAAGGCCATTACTTCTGGGACACGGAAGTCTACGTTCTGCCGTTCATCACGTACAGTGAATCGCGCATCGCTCGAAATCTGCTGCGCTTTCGCCATTCCATGCTTGATGCGGCGCGGCGGCGTGCGACGGAACTCTCGGAGAACGGGTGCCTGTTCCCATGGCGCACGATAAACGGCGAGGAGGCCTCCTCCTACTATGCCGCCGGCACGGCGCAGTATCACATAAACGCCGACATCGCCTACGCGATCAAGCGCTACGTCGATATTCGGGGAGACACGCAACTGCTTGCCGAGGTCGGCGCGGAGATTCTCGTGGAAACCGCCCGCATGTGGATCGGACTGGGATTCTTCAGCCCCCACACCGGCGCCTTCCACATCCACGGGGTCACCGGGCCTGACGAGTACACCACGGTCGTCAATGACAACACCTTCACGAATCTCATGGCCCGTACGAATCTGCGCTACGCCGCCGAAGTCATCCCCTGGCTCGAGGAGACCAACCCCGACGCCTACCGACGCCTCGTGCATGACACCGGACTCGGGCATGACGAGGTCCGCGAATGGAAGCGTGCAGCCGATGAGATGTTCATCCCCTTCGACAACGAGCGGGGCATCCATCCCCAGGATGCCAATTTCCTGGCCAAGGAGATCTGGGACTTCGCCAATACGCCCATAGATCACTACCCGCTGCTTCTACACTACCACCCGCTGGTAATCTACCGCCACCAGGTCATAAAGCAGGCGGATGTGGTCCTGGCCCTCGTGCTGCTCGGTAACGAGTTCACCATGGACGAGAAACGGCGAAACTTCGACTACTACGATCCGCTGACCACCGGCGATTCATCGCTCTCGGCCTGCGTGCAGTCCATCCTGGCAGCCGAGATCGGCTACGAGCAGAAGGCGCTCGAATACTTCCAGTACGGGCTGCTGATGGACCTCGCGAATGTGGCCGGCAACGTCGTCGACGGCGCCCATATTGCATCGGCGGGCGGCGTGTGGATGTCGCTGACCTACGGCTTCGGCGGCATGCGGGATTTCGACGGCACGCTCAGCTTCGACCCCCGCCTGCCCGCCGCCTGGCATCGGCTGCGCTTCCCGCTGCGCTACCACACACGCCAGATCCACGTAGACATGACGCACGAGCTTCTTTCGTTCGAGCTCCTCGAAGGCGAGCCGATCGAGATCACCGTCAACGGCGCAACGCACACACTCGAGCCCGGCACACCGCTGGAGGTGCCGGCCGAGCGGTGATGACGGCGGGCTACCAGGGCAGGGGCTTCCCGCGGTAGTCACGATAGAGCGGACTGTCGGCTGCCTGTGACTCTATCACCTCCGCCATGCCCTCTACCGAGTCCTTTACGCTCACCATCGCGTTGGAACCTCCCATGTCGGTGCGCACCCATCCCGGATGGAGCGCTACGATGGGTATGTCGAGGTCGCGAAGGCGAAAGTGAAGGAGCCTGGTGAGCATGTTCAGCGCGGATTTCGACACGCAGTAGGGGACCATGCGACCGCCGGCGGTCTCGGCGATGCTGCCGGCGGTGGAGCTTATCATCGCCACCTTCGCCCCGTCGCTGCGTTCGAGAAGCGGGAGGAACTCCTGCACGCAGTACAGCGGTCCCATCACGTTCACCTCGAACGCGGCATGCATCTTCTCGTGCGAGATCTCCGGGATGGTCGGCGCGTTGGGTCCGGCGTTGATGCCGGCGTTGTTTATCAGAAGGTCGATGTGATCGGTGCGCTCGCGAACCTCCGCGGCACCGCGCCGGACCGACTCGTAATCGGAGACGTCCATCGTGAAGACCGTGAGTCGCTCTTCGTACTTGCGGGCGAGCTTCTGCACCGCCTCGTTGTCCGGATTACGGAGGCTGCCGTAGACATACCACCCGTGCCTGAGATAATGCTCGGCGAATCCGAGCCCGATACCGCGCGATATGCCGGTAATGCAAACGCTGCTCACTGTGTTCCTCCTCTCACGTTAAGGTATGGTTCGGCGGCGCGTTATTGCAAGGTGAAATCGAACCGGCTACTATCGGGCCATGGAGCTCACCTGTCTGTCGGTTAACAATCCCGTATCGTATCTCATCTGCTACGGGATCAAGGAAGTGGAGAACCGCTCATGGACCACCAAGTATCGGGGCCCGCTGCATATCCATTCGAGCGGTCGGGTCGGTTTCCGGGGGATGCCCGACTTCTCGAGGTTCCCCATGCCGGTCCTGCACGAGTTCGACGAGTTTCTCACCGAGATTCAGAAGATGGATGAGGCCGGCGTGTATATCGGGATTCCCGACGAGGGAGTCCGCGTGGAGCTGAAGAACGAGCGGCGACAGCCGGAGAACGTGATCAACCAGTACCGGCTGCTCGCCGACGTCTACGCGCACTATCGCAGCAGCGACCAGTCTCCGTTTTTTCACGCCAATGCCATCATCGGCACGGCCGATCTCGTGGATATCGTCACGGATTCCGAGAGCGAGTGGGCGGAGCCGGAACGATACCACTGGATACTCGAGAACGCGCGTGTCTTCGAGAAACCCCTCACCGGCATTCGCGAGCGGGCCGGACTGTGGACGTACACGATGAATGACTGAGTGGAGCGGGTTTCAGCCCGAGACCGCACGGTGGTTCGAGCGGCGCTTCGGCGCTCCCACCGAGATCCAGGATGCAAGCCGCGCAGCCATCGCCGCAGGCGAGCACGTCCTCATTACCGCGCCGACCGGGAGCGGCAAGACCCTCGCTGCGTTTCTCTACGCGCTCGACCGCCTGCTCTCCGGTGCGTGGCCGACCGGGCGCCTGTCGGTCCTCTACGTCTCGCCGCTGAAGGCGCTCAATACCGACATCCGGGAGAACCTGACCGAGCCCCTCGACGGCCTGAAGAAGGAGTTCGCCGACGCCCCGGTTGTTCGCACGGCGACGCGAAGCGGTGACACCCCGCAGAGCGAGCGCCGGCGGATGCTGAAGCAGCCCCCCGACATCCTCACCACCACCCCGGAGAGCCTCAACCTGCTTCTGAGCTCCCGCGGGGGACGGAGCATTTTAGGGGACATCCGCATGGTGATCCTCGACGAGGTGCATGCCGTAGCCGGAAGCAAGCGGGGCGTGCACCTGATGACAGCGGTGGAGCGGCTCACCCGGCTCAGCGGCGAGTTTCAGCGTATTGCACTCTCTGCGACCGTCCGGCCCCTCGAGGTCGTGGCGAAGCTCGTGGGCGGCGCGCGGGCGGTACGGGTCATCGAGGCATCCGACAGCAAGGTCCTCGATATCTCCGTGCACAGCGTGGACACGCGGGCCGGCGAGGAGCCGCAGTCACCGTGGATCCCCATGGTGGGCGAGTTCGCCGGCATCGTCGAGCGGAACAGATCGAGCCTGTTCTTCACCACCAACCGCCGCGATGCGGAGCGGATCGCCCTGCTGCTCAACGAGCACGCCGGCCGGCGAATCGCCTATGCGCACCACGGATCTCTTTCCCGCGAGGTGCGCGGGCTCGTGGAGGAGAAGATGCGAAGCGGGGAGCTCGAGGCCATCGTCGCCACATCGTCCCTCGAGCTCGGCATCGACATCGGCTCCATAGACGAGGTGATCTTCGCGAAGACTCCCTTCTCGGTCACCTCCTGCCTGCAGATGGCCGGTCGTGCCGGACACCAGGTCGGCGCCACGAGCCGAGCCCATGTGTATCCCCTCTTCGGCCGCGATTGCCTCAATGCCGTCGTTACAGCGCGCGCCGCCGTGGAGCGGGACATCGAGCCCGTCGCCCCGGTGCGAAAGCCCCTCGATGTCCTCGCCCAGGTGCTTCTCTCGATGATTGCCATGGAGCCTCATGACCTCGATGAGCTCTTTGATTTCATCCGCGGCGTCGACGCCTACGCAGAGCTCACCCGGGAGGAGTTCGATGCGGTCATCGATCTGCTCGCCGGAAAGTACCGCGCCACACGCATGAGGGAGCTCGAGCCCAGGGTCACCGTGGACCGCATCACCGGCGTCGCCACCGCGCGCCCCGGCGTGGCGCGCCTTCTCTACCACTCCGGGGGAACCATACCCGACCGCGGGTACTATGAGCTCCGCCGCGCCGAGAACGGCACCCGAATCGGCGAGCTCGACGAGGAGTTCGTGTGGGAGCGCCGGATCGGTGAGGCCTTCGTGCTCGGAAACCAGGTCTGGCGCATCGCGCGTATCACCGACCGCGACGTGCTCGTCGAGCCCGCGGACACCCCGCAGCAGGCACTCCCCTTCTGGCGCGGAGACCCCGTGTGGCGTCACGTGCAGCTCTGCGAGCGCCTCCTTGCTTTTCTCGAAGAGGCGGATGCGCTGATTTCTCCGGCTACGGCGCCGGCGCGGGGCACTGCGGACGCCGAGGCACGACTCGCCGCGTGGATCGGGGGCGAGGGCGGCGGTGCCCGGGGCGGGGGCGGCGGCGGGGGCGGGGGC
>JAWLDL010000034.1:0-12214 GCA_041686675.1 Spirochaetia bacterium
CTCGAGGGTGGTGTCGGCGATGTTCTCGAGCGCCTCGTGGGTGAAGAAGGCCTGGTGGCTCGTCACGAGCACGTTCGGGAAGGTCATGAGCCGGGCAAGGACGTCGTCCTCCATGATGCGCGTGGAGTGGTCCTCGAAGAAGTACTGTGTCTCCTCCTCGTACACGTCGAGGGCGGCGCCGGCTATGGAACGGTTCTTCAGCGCATCAAGCAGGTCCGAGCTGTTAATGAGCTTCCCGCGCCCCGTGTTCACGATCATCACGTTCGGCTTCATCAGGCTGAGCGTGCCCCTGTTGATCATGTAGAGGTTCTCCGGGGTGAGGGGGCAGTGGAGGCTGATGATGTCGGACTGGCGATACAGGGCAGAGGTGTCGACGTACTCGACGTCATGCTCCTTTGCCCACTCGTGGTTGGGGTAGAGGTCGTGCGCGAGCACACGCATGCCGAAGCCCCGCAGGAGCTCCGCGGTGATCCGCCCGATCTTTCCCGTGCCGATGATGCCGGCGGTCTTGCCATGCATGTCGAAGCCCACGAGGCCGGTGAGGCTGAAGTTGTTGTCACGGGTCCGGTAGAACGCGCGGTGGGTCTTCCGATTCAGCGTGAGCATCAGCGTTACGGCGTACTCGGCCACCGCGTGCGGGGAGTAGGCCGGAACCCGAACCACGTGGATGTCCGGCGCGAGACTCGAGACATCGACATTGTTGTAGCCCGAGCACCGAAGCGCGACGAGCTTCACCCCGCCGTCCTTCAAGCTCGCTGCGACCTCGGCATCGATCGTATCGTTTACGAACGCACAGACCGCGTCGTAGTCGCGGCTGATGTGCGCCGTTTCAGCCGACAGCTTGCTGTCGAAATAGGTGATGTGAAACCCGTAGCGCTCGTTCAGCCGGTTGAAGTACTCGCGGTCATATGGTTTGGCGTCGAAGAACGCAATGCTCGATATGCTCATCATCGAGCCCCGCCGGCAACGGCTTCCCACCCCCCGGACTTCTCCGAGGCAAAGAGGGCATCGAGAACCCGCTGATTGTCGAGGGCGTCCTGGGCCGGAGTTGGCGCGGTCTCGGCCCCGTCACGGATCGCGCGGGAGAATGCTTCGAGCTCGCCGCGGTAGTGATCGAAGGGGTCGAAGGTGACCCGTCGGGTGCCGATGCTGTCGGTAACCTGCACGCCTACCCGGACGTCCGGATGGGTGTTGAACGGGATCTCGATCGTGACGACTCCGCCGGAGCCGAGGGCGGTCACGTGCTGGTGGGCAAAGGTCTGCGTTCCGACGGCGAAGGTTGCCTGCGGTCCGCCGAAGTCGAGCACGGCGGAGCTCAGCATGTCGATACGCCACTCGGGATGCCGTGTGACGAGCGATACCACGCGCTCTGGCTCGCGACCGGTGAGGTAGCGGGCCGCGGATACCGCGTAGCATCCGATGTCGTAGAGCCCGCCACCGCCGGCCTCGTAGATGTTTCTGATGTTCGCGGGATCGGTGTTGTTGTAGAAGAAGGTTGCCTGCACCGCGTTCAGCGTACCGATGTTGCCCGTACGGATGAGGTCGCGGGCGTACTGCCACTGGGGATGAAAGCGATACATAAAGGCCTCCATCAACAGTACGTCGCGTTTCCTGCAGTACGTGATGGCCTCCTCGACCTCTCCGGCATCGAGGCCGAGCGGTTTCTCGCACAGGATATGCTTCCCCGCATCCGCCGCCTTCTTGATCCACTCGAGGTGCAGGTGATTGGGAAGCGGGATGTAGACCGCCTCGACCTCCTCATCCGCAAGGAGTGCCTCGTACGATCCGTAGTGTCGCGCAATACCCAGGGACTCGGCCGTCCGCCTTGCCGCCGCCTCCTCCCGCGAGGCAATGGCAAAAAGCTCAACGCCGTCGGCCTCGTGCGCAGGCAGGGACACTTTCTTTCGAAAGTGACCCGATGCCCCGAGGACTCCCCACTTCACTGCACTGGTGACCATACTCATGGCACCAGCCTACTATCCCGCGCCCGTGCCTGCAAGCACGATCCCCAGGGCCGCCACGCCGACAGCGGCTGCCAGAGTAATGCCGATGTTCACCCGCCGAAACGACAGCGCCGCCGCCACCGCGAGTGCGGCAACCGAGGCTCCCACGTTGCCCCCGGCGGCGGTAAATCCCCCGGGCACCACCAGCGCCGCGAGCGCCGCCGCCGGCACATACCCGAGCGCGTGGGCAAGCCACGCGGGCGGGTTTCCGGCCGCCGGCAGGAGAAAGGGAACGAGCCGCGGGACGAAGGTCGCAGCGAGCATACCGAGAATCAGCGTCATCGTGCTCATCGCCCCGCCTCCTGCCGGCGCCACCCACCGCGGCGGCCACCGTCGGGGCGGCCGCCACCCCCCCGGCGGCCCACTACCGCCCCGGCGGCCGCGCCGCCGGCGATCGCGAAGAGGAGCACCACGCCGGCCGGGAACCACCCCGCGGCCCCGAGGCCGAGCCTGATCGCCACGGCCGCCGCGGCGGCCGCCACCACGCTGCGGTCGCGCACGAGCTGCGGCATGAGCAGACTTACGAAGAGGGCGTAGAGTGTCACGCCGAGAGCCTGCTGCAGGAGTAGCGGCAGTATCTCACCGGCAAGCGCCCCGGCAATGGTGCCACCGGTCCAGGCGAGATAGGCCATGGTCTCGATTCCAAGGACCGTGCGGGGTGTGAGCGTACCCGGGTGGGCGGAGGCCACGGCGAATACCTCGTCGGTGATTCCGAAGGCGATCACCGGCTGCGGCACCCGCGACGCAATGGAGGAGCTCATCAGAAAGTGACGGAAGTTCACCGCCAGCGTTGCCGCGATGATCTGCAGGCCGTCTATGCCGAGCGTGAGCATCTCCACGGCCATGAACTGGCTTGCTCCCGCGAATACCAGCGCCGAAAAGAGCAGGGCCACGTGAGGAGGAAGCCCTGCGTTCCGGCACACCAGCCCGAAGGCGATGGCAACGGGGACGTAGCCAAACACGATGGGAACGCCAAGCCGCAGTCCGTTGAGATACTCGTTCGCGCGATGCTGCATGCCGCTATCTTCGTCGCGGAGTCACCGACGGTCAATGCCGCCGAGAAAACCCTCGAGGTGGGGCACGATCTCAGTGCCGAGGTCCTCGCAGACGAAGTGGCCGGCCTCCTCGAAACGCAGCGTCCGGCTGTCTTGAAAGAGAGCTTCCCAGGTGCGAAGCTCATCCGGGCCGAAGAGGTGGTCATCTCCTCCCCACAGCAGCATGGCGGGGCGGGAGGAAATCCGCGGCTGCCGGTCCCGGACGGCCTGCAGCCATCGTGACGCACGGACAAGCTCCCGCTTGAAGATGCGGATGCCCTCACGGCCTTTCGGGTCTTCCTGCACCTTCCTGTAGGCTTCCATCACCTCTTCGGAAACGTGGGAACGTCTGTGGCGGGTGAACATCGACTCGATCGGCAGATTCAGGGCCGTGGAAAACACGCCGCGCCCGACGCCCGCCCCGCCGTAGGCACTGCGGCGAAACCGTCGCTCGGTGGAAACGGGCCAGAACCAGGAGTTCATCGCCACGATCGCCCGCAGACGAGCCGGTGCGCGCGTGGCACAGTCGAGCCCGATGGGCCCACCCCACTCGTGCACGACGAGGACGTAGCGGTCGACTCCGGTCGCATCGATCAGGGAATCGATGGTCGCCGCGTGCTCGGCCGGGGTGTAGCCGAAGTCCGCGACCTCCGGATGGTCGGAGAGGCCGAAACCGAGAAGGTCCGGGGCGATGCACCGGTAGTGGCGCTTGAGCCCGGACACGCAATGACGGTAGTAGAAGGACCAGGTCGGATTCCCGTGAAGGAAGAGAACCGCCGGGCCGTCCCCCTCGTCCACGTAGTGCATGCGTCCGGCCTCGAGGTCGAGGTAGTGAGAATCAAAGGGGTAATCGGGAAAGTGCCTCGAATCCTCCATTGCTGCTTCCATGGTACGCTGTGGAGGGGCTACAATAAAAGGGCTTATGAAGAACCTGGTCATTCCCGAGAACTATCGCGAGTTGCTCAGCCCCAAGGAAACCGAGAAGGCCATTCTGCGGATCAAGGATGCGTTCCAGACCAACCTCGCCTTCGAGCTCGACCTCATCCGTGTGACGGCGCCCCTGTTCGTGAAGTCGGGCACCGGCATAAACGACGATCTCAATGGCGTCGAGCGACCGGTGCGCTTCCACATCGGCAACATGAACGACGAGCAGGCGGAGATCGTACAGTCGCTGGCGAAGTGGAAGCGACTCGCGCTGGCCGATCTCGGATTCGAGCCCGGCACCGGGCTCTACGCCGATATGAACGCCGTCCGCCCCGACGACAAAATGGACAACACCCACTCGCTGTATGTCGACCAGTGGGACTGGGAGCTCGCACTCACCGATGCCGACCGCACCCTGGAGTATCTCAAACGTGTCGTGCGCAAGATCTACGACGTGATCCGCCGCACCGAGCGCTTCATCTGCCACGAGTATGACGCCCTCGAGCCGAAGCTCCCCGAGGAGATCACCTTCATCCACGCCGAAGACCTTGCCGAGCGATACCCCCGCCGCGCCCCCCGCGACCGGGAGGCCGAGGCCTGCCGCGAGCACGGTGCGGTCTTCGTTATCGGTATCGGGGGGGAGCTCGCAGGCGGGGAGCCGCATGACGGCCGTGCGCCGGACTACGACGATTGGTCCACCGAGACGGGTGGGGGACACCGCGGCCTCAACGGCGATATTCTGGTTCACAACCCCGTGCTGGACAGCCCCTTCGAGCTCTCCTCGATGGGCATCAGGGTGAGTCCCGCGGTCCTTCGACGACAACTCGAGACGAAAGGTCTCGGCGAGCGGGAGAAGCTCTACTTCCATCGTCGCCTTCTCGGCGGAGAGCTTCCCGCCTCGATGGGCGGCGGCATCGGTCAGTCGCGCCTGTGCATGCTCTATCTGCGAAAAGCGCACATCGGAGAGATTCAGTCGAGCATCTGGCCCGAGGAGATGCGCGAGCGCTGCAAAGCGGCGGGGATCCACCTGCTCTGAGGCTCGGCGGTCGCGGCTCGCCGCGCACCTGCCGCGCCGACGCGCCGGGGACCGCGGCGCCGCGCCGGGGACCGCGGTGCCGCGCCTACGCCAGGCCCACGCCGCCGGATTCGGGACCCCATTCGATCTCGAGCTCCAGTTGGTGGCGGGTGCCCTTGGGCTTTTCTCTGGTTTCGTACTCGACTTCGAGCTCCACCCGCTCGCCCACCTCGACGGTCGTTTTCTCGCCCCCGTTGGTGAGCACCACGGTACCGCTTTCCACCCGCTCGGCGAGCTGCCGCAGGAACGAGGCGAGCTCACTGCGGCTCAGATATTCCTCACTCTTGTAGAGAACATTCTTGGGTCCGCTCATTGCATCCTCCCGTATCGTTTCCGGCGCGACCGGATCAGCCGCCCCGGCTGAATGCCAGCACAAAGAGCCCGTACGCCGCCGCGGTCGCGGCAAGAAGGATGAGCAGGAAGGGAAGTATGACCTGCAGCGCTGCGAGTATCATCGCGCCGATGTCGAGGAGGGACCAGCGGTGCTCGGCATCCCGGCCGAGGCCTCGGTCCCCGCCGGCGCCCCTGCCCCCGTCCCGCGCGCGCCGCGATCGTCGCCCGCCGTCGCCTCTCGGCGCGCGGCCCGAGGCTTCGAGCCACACGATTTCCGGACGTCTCAGACCGGCTGCGTACCCCGCGTTCTCCTTACGAAACCGGGGCATTCGAGCTCTCCTGCGCCTCGGTATCCACGATGCCCCCGGTCTCGTCGCCAGCCGCCTTCGCCGCCGCGATGCTCTTCTCCGGCGGGTGTATGAGATGGCAGGCCGCGTAGTGCCCGGTCTCGGTGGGAAGCAGTTGCGGGACGACTGTTTGGCAGACGTCCATGGCGTACGGACACCTGGTGTGGAAGGGGCAGCCCGACGGCGGATTCGAGGGGCTCGGCACATCGCCTTTGAGAATGATGCGTTTCTTCTTGTGGCTCGGGTCGCTTACCGGCACTGCCGAGAGCAGGGCCTGGCTGTAGGGATGGAGGGGTTTCTCGTAAAACGCCTTTTTGTCGGCAACCTCTACGAGCTTTCCCAGGTACATCACCCCGACCCTGTCGGCGATATGCTTGACTACGCTGAGGTCGTGGCTTACGAAGAGATAGGTGAGGTCGAACTCCTTTTGCAGGTCTTCGAGCAGATTGATGATCTGGCTCTGGATGCTCACGTCGAGGGCGGAGATGGGTTCGTCGGCGACGATGAAGTTCGGATCGAGCGCGAGGGCCCGGGCGATGACGACCCGCTGCCGCTGGCCGCCCGAGAACTCGTGCGGGTAGCGGTCGGCGTGATAGGGCTGCAGCCCGCAGCGGCTCAGCACCTCTTCCACGCGTTGTTGTGCGGCGGCCCCGGTGGCAATGCCATGGACGCCGAGAATCTCCCGGATTGCCGCTCCGACGGTCATCCGGGGGTTGAGCGCGCTGTAGGGGTCCTGGAAGACGATCTGCATCTCCTTCCGCAGCGCCCGCATTCGCTCACCGGAGGCCGCGTACACGTCCTCTCCGCGGTAATGCACCGACCCCCCGGTCGCGGAGAGGAGCCGGAGAATGACCTGCCCGGTCGTACTCTTCCCGCAGCCGCTTTCTCCGACGAGCCCGAAGGTCTCTCCCGGGTAGATATCAAAGGAGACTCCGTCTACCGCCTTTACGTGTCCGGCAAGGCGGCTGAAGACGCCGGTACGGATGGGAAAGTGCTTCTTCAGGTTGCGAAGTGAAATGACCGGTTTGCGGTCCTGGCTGTCGAGGGGTGTGGGCTCGGTCACGGATGTTCGATTCATGTGGCCTCCTCCTCGACGGTCGGAGCGGTCTCATCGGCTGCGGGGCGAAGCGGACGGGCCTGCTCGGGGCTGAGCTCTTCGTGCAGCCAGCAGCGTACCATGTGGGTCCCGTTCAGTTTGCGCTCGGGCGGCATTTCACCGCTGCATACCTTCATTGCATGCGGGCACCTCGGATGGAAGGGGCAGCCGCCGGGCATGTCCAGCGGGTTCGGCACGTTGCCGGGAATATAGACGAGGCGCTCGCGGTCGGTTTCCACCGACGGCCTGCTTCCGATGAGTCCCTGCGTGTAGGGATGCTGGGGTTCGTGGAACAGGGTTTCGACGTCGGCTTCCTCGACCACCTTGCCGGCGTACATCACGATGACGCGGTCCGCCATCTCGGCGATGACGCTCAGATCGTGGGTGATGAAGAGCACCGCAGTGTTGATTTGGTCCTTGAGTCCCTGCATGAGCTCGAGAATCTGCGCCTGAATGGTCACGTCGAGGGCGGTGGTCGGCTCGTCGGCGATGAGGAGCTTCGGGTTGCAGCTCAGTGCCATCGCGATCATCGCGCGCTGTCGCATACCGCCGGAAAAATGGTGAGGGTACTCGTCTATGACTTCGTCGGCCCGGGGAATCCCCACGATGCGGAGCATCTCGATCGCGCGGTTACGAAGCTCTTTGCCGTCGAGGTGCTGGTGCAGGGCGATGGCCTCCATCAGCTGGTTCCCGATCGTGAACACCGGGTTGAGGCTCGTCATCGGCTCCTGAAAGATCATGGCGATCTCGTTTCCCCGGATGCGCCGCAGCTCTTCAGGGGAGATGCGAAGCAGGTCCCGTCCCTCGAAGATGATCTCGCCGCCGTCGATGGATGCGGGAGGTGAGGGCAGGAGCTGGAGAATACTCAGTGAGGTCACCGTCTTCCCGCATCCGCTCTCGCCGACGACGCCGACGACCTCTCCCTTGCGGATTTGCAGCGAAACATCATCCACGGCGCGGACATATCCGTCCTCGGTTTTGAAACTGGTGCGAAGATTTCGAATTTCCAGCAGCGATTCCATATTCTCGTTCGTTCCTTTCCCGGGGTTACCGCGTCTTCGGGTCGAGCGCGTCTCGCAGGCCGTCACCGACGAGGTTGAAGCCCAGCACCATCAGGAGAATGGCCAGACCGGGGTAGGTCGTCAGGTGATGCGCGGTGCGGATGTACTCCCGACCGTTTGAGAGAATCGCGCCCCATTCAGGCGTCGGTGCCTGGGCGCCGAGGCCGAGGAATCCGAGTCCGGCCGCCCACAGTATCGAAGTCGCGATCTGGAAGGTGCTCTGCACGATAACCGGGGCGAGGCTGTTGGGGAGAATGTGCCGGAAGATGATACTCAGGTCCCCGATGCCTGCAGCCCGGGCTGCGGCGACGTAGCTCTGCTCCTTCGCTGCCAGCACCGACCCGCGCACGAGACGGGCGTATATTGGAACACTTGCGATCCCGGTCGCAATCATCACGTTGGTCACGCCGACGCCGAGCACCGTCACCACGACAATGGCGAGGAGGATGCCGGGAAAC
Organism: Spirochaetia bacterium; assembly: GCA_041686675.1. Classification (GTDB taxonomy): domain Bacteria; phylum Spirochaetota; class Spirochaetia; order DSM-27196; family PWMO01; genus JAAAOH01. The sequence continues at coordinate 8,332 of JAWLDL010000034.1, forward strand.
GCGATCATGATATCTATGAATCGCTGCGTGATGATGTCGAGGCGGCCCCCGTAATAGCCGCTCACCGCACCGATGGGGACACCGATGAGGATGCCGATGGCGACGGAGATGATACCGATATTGAGCGAGATGCGACCGCCGTAGAGCATACGGCTGAAGAGGTCGCGGCCGAGCTCGTCGGTTCCAAGCCAGTGCTCTCCGCTCGCCGGCTGCAGCCGGGCAATGACGGAGGTGTCGGTGGGACTGTGGGTCGCGATGATGGGGGCCAGAAGGGCGGCCGCGATAAAGGTGCCGATAATGACCAGCCCGACGACTGCGCCCCTGTTTCGCACGAGATGTCGAAGGACAGCGCGGATCTCGCTCTGGCGCTTTCGTCGTTCCTGCTCGCTCGACGGGGCTCCGCCACCCCCGCCTCCGACGGCGGGTTCGTACTGTGCCGCTGCTCCGCGCTGCGGTATCTGCGCCTCGCTCATATCCGTCCCCCGTTATGCCTCGTCCTGACCCTGGTAGTGAATGCGCGGGTCGAGGAAGGCGTAGATAATGTCTACCACAAGATTGATGATTACAAAGAGAAACGCAAGCAGCATGACCGTCCCCTGCACCACGGGGTAGTCCCGCCTGAGGATGGAGTCCACGAGCAGGCGCCCCACCCCGGGCCAGGCGAACACGGTTTCTGTGAGTACCGCGCCTCCGAGCAGGATGCCGAACTGAAGGCCGAGGACGGTGACCACCGGAATGAGGGCGTTCTTCAAAGCATGCTTGTACACGACCACGCGCTCGGCAAGACCTTTCGCGCGTGCAGTGGTGATGAAATCCTGTCGCAGCACATCGAGCATGCTCGAGCGGGTAATACGCGCCATCAACGCCGCGCTTGCGAGGCCGAGTGTGATGCTTGGAAGAATGATATGGCGTATCGAGCCCATGCCTGTCGGTGGTAACCAGCGTAACTGCACTGAAAACAGAAGCTGAAGCATGAGTGCAAGCCAGAAGACGGGTGCCGCCACACCAACGAGGGCAGCAAACATACTTGCGTTGTCGAAGAGGGAGTTCCGCCGCGTTGCGGAAACGATTCCCGCCGACACTCCGAGAACGGTTGCGATCGCGAGCGATACGCTCGCCAGGAGGAGTGTTCGCGGAAAGCGTTCTTGTATTTCCATGGTCACGGGTCTGTTGCTGAAGGTCGACCTTCCCAGGTCTCCCTGGATTGCTCCCGATACGAAGTTCCAGTACTGCACGTAGACCGGCTCATCGAGGCCGTAGCGCTCCCGGACCTGCTCGATGTACTGGGGTGTCGCCTGCACACCCGCAAGCGCCCGCGCAGGGTCGCCGGGCAGGAGTCGAATGATGCCGAAGACGATAACGGAAACGCCGATAACGACCGGAATGGTGAGCAGAAGCCGTCGCAGGATGTACTGATACATGCTTGGCGCCTTTTTCCTGAAATGGCCTGCCGCCCCCGAAGGGGCGGCAGGAGAGACTGTGTGTTACTCGCTGAACGAGGCGTCCCAGGCGCTCAGGTTCTCGAGCGGGTGGTGGATCAGGCCTTCCACGTAGTTGCGGTTGGCGTTGATCTGGCCCTGGTTGTAGAGAAAGATCCAGGGTGCATCGTTCCAGATGAGCTCGATCGCCTCGGCATAGAGCTCCTCGCGGGCGGCCTGATCGGTGGTCACGCGCGCCTCGTCGAGAAGTGCGTCAACCTCGTCGTTCTTGTAGAAACCTCGGTTGTTGCCGTTCGGATTCCACTGCCTGCTGTGAAGCAGGGCGTAGAGACCGTAGTCGGCGTCCAGGGTAACCGTGCCCCAGCCGAGCATGAACGAGTCGTACTCCGCCTCGTCGGGCGGCTGGCTCGTGAAGTCGAGGTAGCTCGACCACTCCCGCGTCTCGAGAGTGACGTCGACGCCGACCTCAGAGAGCTGGTCCTGGATGACCTCCGCCACCGTCGCATCGAGAGGATAGCGGCCGGTAGGATGGTGGATCGTCATTTCGAATCCGTCGGGATAGCCGGCCTCGGCAAGCAGCTCACGTGCCCGCTCGGGGTCGTACTCATAGGGGCCGACCGATTCGTGACCGAATACCGCAGGGACTATCGGAGCGTCGGCTACGGTGAAACCTTCGAAGAGTCCGTCCACGATCTCCTGCTTGTTGACCGCGTAGTTGAGGGCGCGGCGCACGCGTTCGTCGTTGAAGGGCTCCTGCTGATTGTTGAAGCCGATGTAGATCGTGCGGACGCTCGACTCGCGGACGACCTCGATGTTCGGGTCGTTTTCGAGGCGCTCGACTTCCTGCGGGGGTACCCGCATCATCGCGTCGACCTCTCCGGTCTCCAGTGCAACGATCTGTGCCGAGGACTCGGGAATGAACTCGAAGCGAACATTCGGAATATCCGGCGTGTCGCCGTAATAGTCCTCGTTGACCTCGAGCGAGATGCTGTCACCACGGCTCCAGTCGACCATCTCGTAGGGGCCGGTGCCGATGGGGATCTCGATCGTGTCCTCCGGTGCGAGGCCCTCGAGCTGAGCGGGGCTCACGATACCGATGAAGCTGTGCGACAGGTGCGAGAGAATGGGCGCGAAGGGCTGAGACAGGCTGAGCTGCAGCTCGTACTCGCTTACCGCCTCGATCTCCTCGACCGTACCGAGCAGGAAGGCATAGGCAGCACCAACGTCCGGATTCACGAACCGGCGCAGGTTGGTTGCCACGGCCTCCGCGTTCAGCGGCTCTCCGTCGTGGAACTCAACACCCTCGCGGATGTCGAACGTCCATACGGTACCTTCGTCATTCGACTCCCATCCCGTTGCAATCATCGGGGTCAGGGATCCGTCCTCTTCCATGTAGATGAGGCGCTCCACCACGTGCTCTCCCACGGTGGCCGCCGGGGCCGACGTCATCCGAACCGGGTCGAGTGACTCTGGCTCAGCGCCGATGGCGATGGTGAGTGTGTCCCGATCGACCTGTGCCTCCTCCTGCTCCTCTGCTGCTTCCTGCTCTTCCTCCTGCGGCGCGCAGCCTGCAAGCAGCAGTACACCGACGAGCAGAACCGCTGCCAGCAGCAGTGCGACTCCCTTGAATCGGCTGTCATTAAGACGACTCATGTTCCCTCCTTATACTTAAAGAACGTGGCGGCATAATAATTCCGGTAGTCGTATTCGGTCAATACTATTGACGGCATGGCCGGGTCGGGAGATAACTTGAAAGGTCACACGGGCGGGGAGGGTTCCATGAGAGCTTCGGGAAGATTCATGGCGTTCATCGTACTGACGGCTTTTGCGCTTGCAGGATGCGCAAGTACTCCGCAGTCCACACTTCCGGAATATCGGAGTTCGAGCCTGCGATCGGGTTCCGTTGTTCGGGCGCGCATACCGGACGGCGATGCCTTTCGTGTGCAGGTGAGTGTGGAGAATCTGTCGGACAGGTTGCTCAGTTTCGAATCGGCTGACGCAGCGTTCATACATGTACGGACCTGGTATGCGGCCAACGCGTTGCGGGGTACACAGATTCATATCTTTGCTCCAGTCGAGGATCGAAGAATCGACGTACCACCACGCAGAACGCGGTCGCAGGATCTCACGCTCGCCTACGTCACCGGTGGCGCATACATCACGAATCTCGACACCGGGCAGACAACCCTGGCCGGCGGCGGGCTGGCGTTGTCGACACTGAAGCGCCTCGAGCTCGACCCCGCCTATTCCCTCGTTGTGGTATCACCTAACGGGGACCCGGCTGAATGGCGAATCTCGGAAGAGCCGGTGGCGGCAGGCCGTCGCCGTTCCGGTTCGCTCGTTCTCCGCGCCGGGTCCGACACCCACGCTATCCCGGTCGAGGTTCCATAGAATCCGCCCGCGGCCCGCGGCCCGCGGCCCGCCGCCCGCAGCGCGGCACGCGC
>JAWLDL010000035.1:0-11879 GCA_041686675.1 Spirochaetia bacterium
CGATAATCGGATAGAGTCGATCGCCTGACGCCGCACCTTCTGTGCCTCGCTTCCAGGTTCTTCCATGTCATTGGCCGCCTCGAGGCCGCGCGTCGCCCTTTCAACCCATTGGCTCCATAGCGCTTTCTGGGTTTCCTCCGGCAGTACCTGTTCCATGCCTGACCTCCTTACAAATAGTATCGTTTGTCACTGTTCGTAACTTCTGAGTTCAGTTTAAATCCACTTGTCATGGTTCGTCAAACCCAAAATTGGTCCGGCCACGGCGTGAACCGCTTGTCATACAGGGAGCGGAGACATAGTATTGGAGTAATGGACACCGTCAGTTAGGAGAGTACCGACATGGGAGGCAGTCCGTACCGCGGCGACTCACGCGAAGAACGCACGCAGCAGATCTCGATTCGTGTACCCGTGGACCTATACGAGTACGCAAAGGAAACGGCTGAAGAGCAAACCAGGTCGGTATCCGAGCAGATGGTGCACTGGATGAAGCAGAGCGTGCACCGTGAACGTGAGCTATCCGCCCAGATCGAGAATCTTCGCGAGGAGCTTCAGAAACTCACCGACTGTCTCAGATGTCCCGAAGAACTGCGCCGACGGCTCCGAGCCGCAGCCGAGGAAAGCAGAAGCGAGGAGCAGGACACGGAGATCGACGCATAGCGACCCTACTCCCACTCAATGGTAGCCGGCGGCTTGCTCGACACATCGTAGACCACGCGTCCCACTTCGGGGTGACGATTGGTGATGATGGACGAGATTTCGAGCAGATGGTCGGTTGGAAAGGGATACACGTCCGCGGTCATTCCGTCGCGTGAGCCGACCGCTCGCAGCGCGATGACACTGCCGTAGCCCCGCTCGTCACCGGTAACGCCCACGGAGCGAATGGGAAGCAGCACCGCGAAGGCCTGCCAGATCTCGTCGTAAAGCCCACGCTCCTTGAGCTCGGAAATGTAGGTATGGTCGACCTCCCGCAGAAGTGCGCAGCGGTCGCGGGTGACCTCTCCGAGGATGCGCACGGCAAGGCCGGGCCCCGGGAAGGGATGACGCCGGATGATGTCATCACGCACACCGAGCCTCGCACCGAGCTCGCGTACCTCATCCTTGTAGAGATGAATGAGGGGCTCGACCACCTCGCCGGCGTCGCGCTTTGCTTCGATGAGCGGCGAGCGCACATTGTGGTGGGATTTGATCACCCGTGCCTTCTTTCCCACTCCCCGCCCCGACTCCACGTAGTCGGTGTAGAGGGTGCCTTGAGCAAGGACATAATCCCCCGGAATATGGGCCCGGATCTCGGCCTCCTGCACCCGGACAAAGGTATCTCCGATTGCCCTGCGTTTTTCCTCGGGATCGGAGATGCCCGCGAGAGCACCCAGAAACGCCTCCTCGGCATCCACGATGTAGAGGTGCTGCGCACCAAGCGCCTCGAGTCCGCGGCGGACCTCCTCGGTCTCACGATAGCGCATGAGGCCGGTATCCACGTACATGAGATGTACCTGCCCGGGCGGCAGCGCGGCGAGGAGCATGGCTGCGGTCACGGTCGAGTCCACGCCACCGGAAATCAGAAGCAGCACGGGCCTGGACCCGACGCGTGCGACGAGCTCAGCGGACATCTGCTCGGCGTAGGCCTCCATAGTCCACTGTTGTCGTGCCCCTGCAATACGTACGGCAAAGTTCTCGAGCACGAGCTTTCCGGCCTCGGTGTGCGTGACTTCGGGGTGGAACTGTATGCCCACGAAGTCCCGGTCCCGGAACGCGATGCAGCCGGGAAGGCCGTGTTCGGACTCCGAGACGAGCTCGGCATCCTGAGGCAGGTGCTCTATGCTGTCGCCGTGGCTCATCCACGAGACAAATCCGTCCTCCATACCCTCGAAGAGCGGATGCCGGCCGCGGATCTGCTGCCGAGCGCGACCGTACTCGCGGCGCTGTTGTTGCTCGACCTGGCCGCCGTGGTCGTGGACGAGCCGCTGGAGCCCGTAGCAGATACCGAGTACCGGCAATCCGCTCTCGTATACCGCCGGATCGGGTATGGGGGCATCGGCGTCGTGCACCGAGTGCGGGCTCCCGGAGAGGATGATGCCCCTGACCTCGCTCAGATCGATGTCGGCGAGACGCTCGTCCCCTGGAACGATGCGGGAGTAAATCGACAGCTCACGAATGCGACGCGCAATAAGCTGCGTCGTCTGGCTCCCGAAATCGAGGATCAGGATCGTGTCCACGGGTCCCTCTCGACGATGGTGTGCTCACGGTCGGAACCCACCGAGATGATCTCCACGGGAACACCGGTGTACTCCTCGATATAGCGCACGTAGTCCTGGGCGCCGGAGGGGAGCTCCGAAAACGCCCGAGCCTGCGCCGAGGGTGCCTTCCAGCCCGGCAGGGTCGTTAAGACGGGTTCCGCATGTGCTATCGCGGTCCGCGACGCGGGAAAGAGCTCGGTGACCCGGCCATCCACCTTGTAGCCGACGCACACCTGGATCTCCTCGAAGGAGTCGTATATGTCGAGGTGCGTCAACGCGAGTGTGTCGATCGAGTTCGACCGGCAGGCGTAGCGCAGGGCGACGAGGTCGAGATACCCGCAGCGTCGCGGTCGCCCCGTGGTAACCCCGTACTCGTGGCCGAGCTCACGGATGACATGCTCGAGGTCCCCGTCCCGCTCGCTCTCGAACTCCGTCGGAAAGGGACCGTTTCCGACGCGAGTGGAGTAGGCCTTGCACACGCCCACCACACGGTCGAGCTCTCGCGGCCCGAATCCGGCCCCGACTGCCGCTCCGTTGGCGGAGGAGGAGCCTGAGGAGACAAAGGGATAGGTGCCGAGGTCGAGGTCCAGCAGCGTCCCCTGTGCACCCTCGAGCAGAACGTTCTCATCGCCATGATCGCTCATATAGGAGTTGACGTCGATCATCATCTCGCGGAAGAACTCACGGTGTTCGAGAAGGAAATCACGGTCCTCAGTGGAGAGCGCGGCCAGTAGCGCGTCGTCGAAGGCATCGATCACCCGCACGCCGTCGCGCGCGGACTTCATCGAGTAGGTGACTCCGATGCCGCGACCGGTCGTTCCGATGGGTTGGGCGCGCTTCGTGTCGAGATCCTTATCCATGCGCTTGTACCGGGGAAGCACCAGATGGGCCCGGTCGGAAATGAGAACGCGACCTCCCCAGACAACCCCCGCGCTCGAGAGCTCCTCGAGCTCTGTCTCCAGCGCCTCGGGATCGATCACCATGCCGGTACCGAGGATGACGCGTTTGTCCTCGTACACGATGCCCGAGGGAACCAGGTGGAGCTTGTAGGTATTCCTGCCGTGAACGATCGTGTGTCCGGCGTTCGCGCCGCCTGAGAAGCGAACGACGGTGTCCGCATCCCGGGCGAGGAAATCGACGATCTTGCCCTTTCCTTCGTCGCCCCACTGGGCTCCGATTACTACCAGTTTCATGATCTCTACGTCCCTTCCGCCGGGCGGTCGGCACCGAGAAGGCGACGGCCGCCGGAAATATCAGCGTGAATAGTTTGGGGGCTCCTGCACCATTGCAACGTCGTGCACGTGCCCTTCCTTCAGGCCCGCTCCGGAGATACGGATGAACTTCGCGGATTCGCGGAGCTCGCCGAGCGTTTTCGCTCCGCAGTAGCCCATCCCCTTCTTGAGCCCGGTGACGAGCTGAGCGACAAACGGGGCGAGCTCACCTTTGTAGGGTACACGGCCTTCGACACCTTCCGGTACGGGCTCCTCGCCCTCGGCTGCAGCATAGCGGTCGGCCGAGCCGTCCTTCATCGCTCCGATCGATCCCATCCCGCGGTAGGCCTTGAAGATGCGGCCTTCGTAGATGACCTCGCGCCCCGGTGCCTCTCTGAGCCCGGCAAAGAGGTTCCCGATCATCACTGCATGAGCGCCCGCGGCGAGGGCCTTGGTGACGTCACCGGAGTACTTGATACCGCCGTCGGCAATCACGGGCACGCCATGCTTTGCGGCTTCCTCCGAGGCCCACCGCACCGCCGAGAACTGCGGCACTCCGATGCCGGCAACGACCCGGGTCGTGCAGATCGACCCCGGCCCGACGCCGACCTTGATGGCATCCGCCCCGGCGTCAATGAGCCGTCGCGTTCCCTCCGCGGTGGCGACGTTCCCGCCGACAACCGTGACAGGGGCGTGCGACTTGATGTACTCGATGGAGCGCACCACGTTTGCCGAGTCCCCGTGCGCCGTATCGATCACGATAACATCGACTTTACTCTCGAGGAGCAGAGGCAGGCGCTTTTCGAGATCGTTCGGCCCCACCGCTGCACCGACGAGAAGCCGCCCCGATGCATCCGTGGCGGCATGAGGATAGGCCTCGTGCTTCTCGATGTCCTTCACCGTGATGAGTCCCGTCAGGTGCCCCTCGTCATCGACGACCGGCAGCTTCTCGATCTTGTGTTCGTCGAACTTCGACTTCGCCGCCGAGATGCTCGGGTTTCCCTGCATGACCACCGGATCCGGTGTCATGACCTCGCGGACGGAGAGGGAAAAATCGCTGCAGAAGCGCATGTCGCGGCTCGTGATGATGCCTTTGAGCTCCCCGCGCTGCACGACGGGCAACCCGGAGATGCCGTTGTGCTGCATCACGTGCCATACTTCGCCGACCGTCTGCTCGAGCTCCACCACCATCGGTGCCTCGATGACCCAGTTGAGGAAGCGCTTGACCTTGTGCACCTGATTGGCCTGTTGCTGAGGCGACATGTTCCGATGGATCACGCCTAGACCGCCCTGCAGCGCGAGTGCAATCGCGAGGCCGTCCTCGGTCACGGTATCCATCGCCGCCGACAGCACCGGCACGTTCAGCGAAATCCCGGGCGCCAGATCCGTTCGTACGTCCGCCTCGGTCGGCAGAAAATCCGCATGTCCCGGCAACAACAGGACATCGTCGTAGCTCAGTGTTTCCTCAAGCGCCATTCGCGCGGCCTCCCTGGGGGATCCCGAAGATTGACTCTTTAAAAAAGTGCCCAAAACGGTGATAATGCGACCATGAAACTCTACCGTATTTCGGTTTTCGCAACAATGGCCGCGTTCGTGCTCGCCGGCTGTGCGGAGGAACGCGAGCCCCCGCCACGGGTCGACACGAATCAGGTTATCGTTCCGGAGGCTGGAGAAGGTATAACGCTGGCCTCCCAGGGACAGCCCTCGCTCTCGATTCGCAACAGGGACGTCGCGACCGATGTGAAGGTTCGCATGCCGGAGGACGCGGTTCCCTCTCAGGCCATCGATATTAACCTCGACGTAGATCAGGCGGACGAGCAGATTATCGTCTTCAAACGCCGCGACGATTCCGAGGACCGCATCCACGTGCTCGTTGCCGATTTTGACAGCATCCGCAACTCCTACGTTCCGGCGTGGGAAGGCACCACCCAGGCCACGAACGTTCGCACCTTTGCCCTCTACACGAAAGACCTCACCGGCGACCACGATCTGGAAATCGTCGCGTTCGGCATGGACAACGAGGGGCATCAGACCCTCGATGTTTTCAAACGAACCTCGGCCTTCGGCGGCTTCGGGCTCCGCTACCGCAGCATTGCTTCATTTACGAGCGATGCCAGTATCGAGATCGAGGAAACCGAGCGCTCGGAGGCCTATCAGGCTGTACAAACCAGCGGTCAGAGCTTTCCCATCGTCGTCTACCGTCGCGACCCCGAGTCGGAGAACATGCTCGATCTGGTGAAGCACACCCATTTCTGGCGACAGGCGGAGGACTCCTACGTTCAGACGAGCACCGAGTCCATTCCGGGGAGCCGTATCGAGGAAGAACAGTTGAGCGAGCTCTACCAGGGAGACGTCGACGGCTTCGAACAGTTTCTCGCCGGCCCCTGGTATCGGTCGGTCGGGGAGGATGCTACCGAGCCGGCGGGGGAGATCATCTTCTTCGATCCGGCCGATGAGCGCATCACGTTTCACGGGGGAGAAACACTCGAGTCCTACATCTGGATGGATTCCCACAAGACCATCTACCGCGAGGGCCCCGGTGTCTGGGTGAACGTGCGCAACGAGTCGCTGGAAAACATACGGCGGCAAATCTCCATCTCGGTTGCCGCCATCGACCGTATCTCGATTCGGATGGAAGATGCGGAGAACTGGAACGGCACCTACCGCAAGCTCACGCGAGGCCTTCGGGATACCCTGCTCGCCTCCGGGCCCGGCCCTGCCCGATCTACCGACGCAGATCTACAGGGACTCTACAGCAACGACAGTGGAATGGAGATCTTCTTCGCCTCTCCGCGGTTTACCATGCGCACCGAGGATGAGAAGCTCGAGGGTGGATTTGCGGCCTACCGCCTCGACCGTGACGTGCTTCGGCTCAAGATCGTCAACAGCAACGGGCTCGTCGTCGAGAACCGCACCTACGCCTTCTCCTACTCGGAGAATCGGACCGACCAGCGCATCGTACGTCGCCTCGAGCTTACGCCTGCGCGCGTCCGCGTAAACGGAGTTGAGGCCACAAGCAACGACACCATTACGCTGGAGCAGACAGAAGAGATCGAGGAAGATGATGATGATGATGATGATGGCGCGTCGCAGGCCGCTGCGGACGACGGTTCGGACGGCGCCTGACGCGCCCACCCCGCCGCGCCGCTTGCGCCACGCGGCTCGCGGCTGACTGTCGCCGGTCGGTGGCCGGCAGCCGGCTACTCGTCGAAGACGAGGAACCCCTCGAAGCCCTCTTCCTTGAGTCTGATAAGGAGTCGCTGGGGATCGCTGCCTTCGGGCACAGCGATGATCACGCGGTGGAACTCGCTCCCCGGGGCATCCACGATCTCCGCGGTGAAGCCTGCCGAGGCCATCTCCCGGCGCATGTCCCGGGCGTTTTCCATGCTCTTGAACGACCCGACCTGCACTCCCTGCGGCTCACCCTCGGGACTGCTCCCGCTATCAGAGGCGGTCGCTCCGGCCGGCCCCGCCTCGGCGGGGTCAGGCGCGTCCGCTGGTGCCGTGAGCGCATCGAAACCGAGGAATGCCGATGGGCCGGGAAACTCGCTTACCGTGCTTCCGCCTGAGACCAGCATCATCTCCGGGCTGTCCGGATAGAGCTCGGAGAGCAGCCGCCGTGCACGTTCCGCCTCGTCGTCCCGCTCGAGCCGACGCGCAAGACGATAGAGGAAGAGCAGCGTTGCCGGCTGAAGAGTCGGAGCGTGCTGCGCCTCGGAGAGCGTGCGCGTGAGATCGAATGCGGCCTCGGTATCTCCGGCAGCCGAACGCGCGCGGGCCTGCAGAAGCGCAGCGCGTCGCTGAATGTGCGGATCCCGGGCGGCGCCTACCACCCCTTCAGCCAGTCGTGCTGCAGAATCGACCTCCCCCATCTCGAGCCGGATGGCGGCCTCCTCGAGCCGATAGCGCGCAGCGGCGGCTTGCCCGATCTCCTGGTTGCCGGCGGCCTCCGCATAGGAATCGGCTGCGCTCTCGAGATCGCCTCGAAGAGCATGGAGCTCGGCAGCGGCTGCCACCGCCGCGGCCCGGCGGGCACCACTCAGCCGGTCGAGATGGGTACTGAGCACCTCGAGAGCGGCAGAAACGGTCGGAGCCCGGTCCACGGCGGTCTGTATGAGCTCGAGGCGCTCCGCCTCGGATAGATCCTCCGCCGCCAGTCGATTCTGCAGCTCCGGGAAGTCGGCACGAGCGGAATCCCCTGCTTCCTGGGCGGGCGCAAAAGGTGAGGCGAGTAGCGCGAGGAGTGCGACGCCGAGCACGAAGACCGTCGCCGGCCGGGCTCGTGTTGCGCGCCTCAGCGCGTCAGACCTGTGAGTGCTCTGGTTCGTTATCATCCCGGGCGCCGTCCCCTCCCACTTTCTTTTTCGGCTTTTTCGGAGCACGCGTTGAGCGGCGGCGAAACGTGAACGGGAGCGTCACGAGAACGCCCAGGAAGAAGGCTACGAACAGGCTTATAAAAATGGGCACCTCGTCGAAGCGGTAGAACCCGAATGAAACGTCGGAAACATTGGAGGCGTTGAAGCCGACGAAAGCAAGAATCAGACCCACTACGACCAGAAAGGCGATCAGTTTCCACGGCATGCCGCACTTACCTCCGGGCCCTGAGCCCACGAACGAAGCGGAAGATGTTTACCACCCCGGTCCCGAGGAGACCGAGCCCACCGAGCCACATGAGCCCCGATGCCAGTCCGCCGACCAGCGGCAGCGAGGCAACTGCGGTGAGCAGGCCGCCTCCGGCAATGACCATTCCGCCGATGCGATCGGCCTTCTTCCCCGAGGAGAGGCCGAGCCCCGCGGCGGTCAGCACCCCGCCGATGATGAGGCCGGGCAGTGACAACCCGGCGCCGAACTGCGTGAGACCGCGAAGGAGCAGGAGCCCCAGCCCCGAGGCACTGCTGACAATCCCCGTCATCCCCTGTCGCTCGAGTTTCTCGCGTGGTACCAGCTCATTCATGGCAGATTCTCTCCTCCCGTCGCCTGTCTTCGGAGCTCCCGGTCGGGAACTCCCGGTCGCGCCGTCAATGCTTGAACGCGCGCTGGCCGGTGAAGACCATCGCCACGTCCTGCTCGTTGCAGGCCTCGATCACTTCCCAGTCCCGAAGCGATCCGCCGGGCTGTATGACCGCCGTCACACCACAGGCAACACCGACATCGAGCCCGTCACGAAACGGAAAGAAACCGTCGGAGGCCATGGACGCGCCTTTGAGTCCGCCGCAGTCATCATCAACCAGTCGACGGACCTCCGCCGCAGCGCTTTCGTCGAGCTCGGAAAACGCCACGCCGTGGAGCCGCCACGCCTCCCGCTCGAGCCCCTTTCGCAGGGCCTTATCCCGTGCAATCTCCGCGGCGCCGACGCGGTCCTGCTCGCCGGTGCCGATTCCGACGGTGACACCATCGCGCACATACACGATGGTATTGCTGGTCACAGCGCCAGCCACGATCCATGCCATGCGCAGGTCACGTGCCTCCGACGGCGTCGGAGCGCGACTGACCACGTGCTCCGTACCCTTGTGTTCGGTGCGCGCGGGTTCCATGTGCTCGGCGTCGGGCAGTGTCGGAACGGCCGACCACTGCACGATGACGCCACCGTCCATGAGCGAATGCAGGTCCACAACTCGCGTGCCCACGAACGCGGAGAGACGGTCCATATTCGCGATACGCAACACCCGGAGATTCTTGCGCTCGGTAAACACCGCGAGTGCCTTCTCGGAGTACGAGGGCGCCACGACCACCTCCGTGTAATGCGAGGCGATGAGACGTGCGGTCTCCTCGTCCACCGGCCCGTTCACTCCGACAGCGCCGCCGAACGCCGCAATGCGGTCGGCGTCGAAGGCGCGCGCGTAGGCCTCTGCCGGCGTCTCACCGACGGCCACGCCGCAGGGGTTGTTGTGCTTGATGATGGCGACCGCCGGCTCATTATCGAAGTACCGCAGAATGTTCAGCGCCGCGTCCGCATCGGTAATGTTGATTTTCCCGGGATGTTTTCCGGACTGCAGAAGCTCTACGTCGGATGCCAGGTACTGGCCCGGTTGAATGCATTCGACCTCTCCGAGGCAGAGGTTGCCGTTCTGCAGGCGATACAGCGCCGCTTCCTGGTCCGGGTTCTCCCCGTAGCGCAGCCCTTTTCGCTCGCCGTCCACCACCCAGTCGACTTTCTCGTAGATGAGCGTCTGTCGCTGCTGATTGTCGTAGAACGATAGTTCCATCATGCGCGGGAACAGGTCGGGGTGAATCTGTCTGTACATCGCCGAGAGCTTGTCCTTGCTCATCCGTCACTCCGTTGGTGTGCGAGTCAGGGTGTAGGCCGTGTCGAGAGAAATCTCGCTGTGGCTGTCGAGCCATGTGCTGATGCCGGTGTCGTAGCGGGCGGTATGAGAAAACGCCTCGCGCGCAAGTCGAAAGCGCGTTCCAAGGCTCAGGGTCCCGCCGCGTTCCTGCAGCTCGTCGACGAGTGCGCCGTAACTGTCGGGATTGCACACTGCAGCGACCCGAAGAAAGTTTTTCGCGGAGGCGCGAATCAGCGTCGGCCCGCCGATGTCGATGTTCTGTCGCGCACCTTCGAGATCGTGCGGATAATCGGCAACCTGCCGCGAAAAGGGATAGAGATTGACGACCGTCATATCGAAGGCGACTGCGCCCGCCTCCTCGAGGTGGCGCATGTGCTCCCCGTTCTCCGCGTCGGCAAGCAGTCCGAGGTAGATCCGAAAGTCGAGGGTTTTCACGAGCCCGCCTGCCATCTCCTCCTGCCCTGTGTACTCGGAGATGGAAACGAGGTTCCGCCCCGCACGGCTTCCGAGAAGCTCGGCAAGGCGAGCATAGGTGCCGCCGGTGGAGTAGAACACTACGTCCGGATTGGCCGCCAGAAGGCCCTCCGCCAGAGCTTCGAGATTCCGCTTGTCGGCGACACTGACGATGACGCGGCGAATCGGGATCCGGTCCGGAGTCGAGGCCACTCGGTACTGCTCACTCATCGCTTCCTCGCTCCACGTAGGCGTAGGCCTCGTGATTGTGAATGCTCTCCGCGTTCTCCGCTTCCACGCTGAACCAGGGGAAGTGATCGAGCTCCTCGATCCGCACGCTCACCTCGCGCACCAGATCCTCGACGAACACCGGGTTGTCGTAGGCGGTCTCGGTGACGTAGCGCTCATCCTCGCGCTTGAGGAGGGTATAGAGGCCTGAGGAGGCGGAATCCTCTATGATCTCGATAACGTCCTCGATCCAGAAGAACGGCCCGAGCTTGACCATCACGTTCACCGTACCGCGCTGGTTGTGTGCGCCGCGGCTCGAAATCTCCCGCGAGCACGGGCAAACTGTCTGTACCGGGGCTTCGATGCCCACGTAGAACCGTCGCTCGTGGTCCGAGACCGAGCCGATGTACTTGCAGGTGTAGGACATGATGCTGGTCTGCCCGCTCACCGGCGCCTGCTTCTTCATGAAATACGGAAACGATACCTCCGCGTACGCCGCCTCCGCCTCGACTGCCTCGCGCACCTCCTCGAGCATATCAAGAAAAGTAGGCATCTGGATGTCGGTGTAGTGATTATTAAACACCTCGATGAAGCGGCTCATGTGAGTGCCTTTGTAATGGTGCGGGAGGCTCGCAAAGATGTCCACCGTGGCGATCGTAGGCTGCGTGCCCGTCTGTTTGTCCAGGACGGTCACCGGATAGCGCAGATTCTTCACGCCAACCTTCTGAAGCGGGATGTTTCGCTCGTCCTTCTGGCCCTGCACATCAACCATCGGCGCGCCTCCGCGCGGAGCGGACGGTATTGGTCAGTAGCATGGCAATCGTCATGGGCCCGACTCCCCCGGGCACAGGGGTGATGCGCGACGCGTGCTCTGAGGCTCCCTCGAACTCGACATCACCGACGAGCCGGTATCCTTTCTTTGCCTCCGGGTCATCGACGCGGTTTATACCGACGTCTACGACCACTGCGCCCTCTCCCACCATGTCGCCGGTGATGAAGCCCACCTGTCCGGCAGCCGCAACCAGAATGTCCGCCCGCCTGGTATGCGCAGCAAGGTCGGTGGTCCTGCTGTGACAGACCGTGACCGTCGCGTTGGCTCCGGAGCGTTTCTGCATCAGAAGGGCTGCAAGCGGCTTTCCGACGATATTGCTGCGCCCCACAACAACTACATGACGGCCCTCCACCGCGATACCGCTTCGCTCGAGCATGACCAGAATCCCGTGGGGCGTGCAGGGGTAGAATGCGTCCTCACCGGAGAGCAGCTTGCCGAGATTGACCGGATGGAACCCGTCCACATCCTTGGCCGGGTCGATGCTCATGATAACGCGTTGCGGATCGATCTGAGACGGCAGGGGAAGCTGGACGAGGATGCCGTCGATATCCGTGTCCGCGTTCAGGTCGGAGACCGTGGAAAGCAGCTCCGACTCGCTGGTCTCCTCCGGCAGGCGTATGTCGCGCGAGTGGAT
>JAWLDL010000036.1:0-11780 GCA_041686675.1 Spirochaetia bacterium
GGTGCCGGAGCGACCCTTGTGTATCGAAAGTCCCGGCTGCCGCGATCCAGGATCAAACCCTGGCTTCTTCCGCGTCTGGACGCACAGATCCGCGCCGGGAGGATTCGCGTACGATACCGCAGCGTGCCGCGCGAGATCACACCGCAGGGCGTTGTGCTTCACGAGGGAGACGGGCTCTCGCGGGTTGAGCCGGCGGATGTGGTCTTTCTTCTGACGGGGTACGGCCCTGACTACCGCCTTCTGCGGACGTCGGGCGTGCGCTTCCACAGACAGACTGCGCGCCCGCTGTTCACGGGAGCCACACTCGAGACGAAAAGCCCCGGCATATTCCTGTGCGGCACGGTGGCGCTCCGTGTTGAGGGGGAACAGGTAACCATCGAGAACTCACGTGACCATGCCCTGCGGATGCTCGATTCGATACGGGCCCGGTGCCGCGGCGCTTAGGCCGCGCAGCCTCCGCCGAGCTTGAGCACGACCATCGTCATGTCGTCGTGCTGCGCCTCATTTTGTACAAAGGCATCCACTTCGACCTTTACGGCCTCCAGAATAGCCTCGGCGCTCTTCGTTCGGTGTTCGGCGACAACACGGTGAATCCGCGCCTCTCCGAACTCTTCCCCGCCGGGACTGCGAGCCTCGACAAGTCCATCGGTGTAGAGTACCAGGGTGTCACCCGCCTCCACCGTCATCACTTCCGTCCGATACGCCGTGTCCGACTCAATACCCACCGGTATCTCCGCAGCGCCGAGCCGTCGCGGCCGGCCGCTCTCGCAGGAGACAAGAAGCCCCGGCAGATGTCCGGCGTTGGTGTAGCTCAGGGTCCTCGAGTCCGCTGAAACGGAGACATAGGTGAGCGTGGCAAACCGCCCGATATCCACGCTTCCGGCCACACCCCGGTTGATTCTCGTGGTGACCTCCCCCGGGTCGGCGGTGTCGGCCTGGGAGAGGCGGAAGATCGTTCGGATCATCACCATGATAAGCGCAGCCGGCACACCCTTTCCCGCAACATCACAGATGAGCACGCCAAGCCCGCCGTCGAGGGACACGACATCGTAGTAGTCGCCCCCGACGTTTCGCGCCGGCCGGGAGTACGCGGAGAGGTCGACGCCCGACTGCCGCGGGAGGACCGACGGCAACATGTGCCCCTGTATATCGGCGGCCATGCGCAGCTCGCTCTCGAGCTGCTGCTTCTCGAGAACTTCCATGTAGTTGAGCAGGTTCGCCAGCGTGACCGACGCATACTCGCCGAGGACCATGGCGTGATCGAAGTCCGCCCGACTGAAGGGGTGCTCGTTCTGCCGACGCACGACCGAGGCAACGCCGTACAGGCGGCCCTCGAGGAGGATCGGCACGGCCAGAAAGGAGGAGACGTAGCACACCTCGTCCTGTATCACCCACGCCAACCGCTCGTCCCGCTCCGGCTCGGGGATGAAGACGCCCTCTCGACGCCGTACCACCTCCCCGAGCACCGTCTCTCCGATATCGATCGGCCGTCCCTTGAAGTACTTCTCGACCGCGCCCGTTTTCTTCTTTGCAATCTCCGATACCGCGTAGGGAGGCGGGTAGAACCCTTCAACGGCCCTGGCCCTGAGCGTAGCCCCGTCCTCGTCGAGCACCAGAATCGCACCGGCATCCGCGCCGGTGGTGCCTACCAGAGTCTCCACTGCGTGCTGCAGCACCGTCTCCTCGGGGCGGTGCTGGAGGATGGCGTGGCGCACCCTGGCCATGAACTCGAACAGCGTATTTATGTTCTCATCCCTGAAATCGACGGCTTCCCTCATCGCGAGGTCGGCCTCGTGATGGTAGGAAACGAACACCCGAAAATGCGCGATGTAGGTGAGCGGCATCACGCCCGCGAGGATGAACGGGTGATCGTATCCCTGAACCATGGGGAGCAGGTACGTTGGAGCGAGGAGGGCGAGGATATCGGTGCGCGACCTTACCACCGGCCCGGCATCAGGCACGTAGAGCTCACGTATGTCGAGCAGCGCCATGAGGAGCAGACCGTACGCGCCGGCGGGCAGAAGGACATCGGTAAACAGGTGAACCAGGAGCGGAGCGTCCGCACCACCCGTTGCGATGCGTAACACAACGAGCGGAAGCCCGACCGCTGCAAGGAGGAGCGGGAACAATGGCCGGCGAAGGTACGTATTGAGCCACAGCAGATAGGCGGCGGCTATCAGAAGATCGGAGAAAATAAACACCGACTCATAACGAACAACCACCGAGAGAAGATCCCGCATGAGGAGCACGAGCGGAATGGCGAGCAGCCATACACCGCCGGAAAAACTCCGCCGCCTGAACGCCCAGGCGGCAAATGCGAGAAGAAGGCCACCCACCAAGAGGCGCGGCCACAGGGACGCAAAGACCGGGTCCACTGCCATGCGTACCTAGTGTAGCAACGGCCTCGGCGGCGGTCAATCTACGGCTAATCGCTTCGCGAGGACGGCATCGGCCGCATCTCTATCGGACTCCGGCCCCCGCCTCGACCAGCCGTTGCACGATTGCCACGCTGCGACGTGAGTTCCCGTAGCGCATGGCGATATCGAGGGGTGTGTTCCCGCTGGTGTTTTCCGCCCGCACGTCCGCGCCTGCCCGGATCAGAGCGTCGACGCTCTCGATCGACGGTACGGCGCGGTGCAGCGGCGTGTTGGAAAGCGAATCGCGGGCGTCCACGTTTGCGCCGGCCTCGAGAAGTAACGCGATGATCGCCGGATGACTTACCGCGAGGTGTAGTGGCGTTCGCCCGAACACGTCCTGTGCGTTCACGTCCGCGCCGTTGTCGATGAGGGTCTGAACGACTTCCACATGCCCGTGCTGTGCAGCCCAGTGCAGCGGCGTCCGGGTGCGTCCCTGCGACCAGACAGGTGTGCCGAGCACCAGAGCGAAGACGAGCGCGAGGACTGCGGTGCGTGTGATAGCGCCAAGATGTGAGGTGGGCGTGAAGTGCCTTCTCATGCGTACTCCCTCTTTACTAATGATCGGCAACCCCGGGGACAATTCAATTGAGTCTTAACACAACCACGGGGTCACTTGACGCTTTTGCCGGTGGCTGCGACGCTAAGGCTCAACTATATGAGCGAACACACACCCAGCTGGTGGAAAGAAGCAACCGCCTATCAGATCTATCCGCGCAGTTTCAACGACTCCAACGGTGACGGCATCGGAGATCTCGCCGGCATAACCGAGAAGCTCGATTACCTCGGCGAGCTCGGCATCGATCTTCTCTGGATTTCACCGGTGTATCAGTCACCGAATGCGGACAACGGATACGACATCAGTGACTACCGGGAAATCATGGACGAGTTCGGAACGATGGCGGACATGACCGAGCTCATTCGTGCCGCGCACGGTCGGGGCATCCGCATCGTCATGGACCTCGTGGTCAACCATACCTCGGACAAGCACGCCTGGTTTCGCTCCTCCCGCTCCAACCCCGAGGGCCCCTATGGTGATTACTACATGTGGGCGGACGGACGCGACGGCGGACCGCCCAATAACTGGCTCTCGGCATTCGGCGGCGAGGCCTGGAGCTTCGATGAGCGGCGTGGCCAGTACTACCTGCATATCTACACGCCGAACCAGCCGGATCTCAACTGGGACAATCCACGTCTGCGCGCCGACATTTACGCGATGATGTGGTTCTGGCTCGAGCGTGGCGTCGACGGCTTCCGCATGGACGTCATAAATCAGATCTCGAAGCCGCCGACCCTTCCCGACGACACCGATCCGGCCCCCGGAACCAGGCCGGGTTTTCGTTTCTATACCAACGGCCCGAACGTGCACAGCTATATCCGCGAGATGAACGCTGAGGTACTCTCTCACTACGACATCGTGACCATCGGCGAGATGCACGCCACCGGCACCGAGGAAGCCCTTCGTTATGTGGCACCCGAGCGCAACGAGCTCGATATGATTTTTCATTTCGAGCACATGCTTCTCGATGCCGGTCCCGGGGGAAAGTGGGACGTCAGGCCGATCGATCTCGACGAGCTCAAGAGGGTCTTCACCCGCTGGCAGCAGGCGCTGCACGGCAGGGGCTGGAACAGCCTGTTTCTCAACAATCACGACTACCCCCGCATGGTCTCACGCTTCGGAGACGACGGCGAGTATCGTGTGCAGTCCGCGAAGCTCCTCGCGGGCGTGACCTACCTCATGCAGGGGACGCCCTTCCTGTTCCAGGGAGAAGAAATCGGCATGACCAACGCCCGCTTCGAAACGATCGGGTCCTACCGTGACGTGGAAACGCTCAACTACTACGACGAGCAGCGCGCGGCGGGCGTCGCGGAACCGGAGATCATGCGCCGCATTCACCTCGCAAGTCGCGACAACGGCCGCACGCCGTTTCAGTGGAACGGGGAGCCGGGCGCCGGATTCACGACGGGCACTCCCTGGATACCGTTGAACGACAACTACCGGGACATCAACCTGGCCGCGCAGTGGGACGAGCCGGACTCAGTGGTGAGCTTCTATCGCCGCCTCATCCGGCTTCGCAGGGAGTCGGCGGCGGCGCTCTACGGGGATTTCCAGGTGGTCGAGGAGGCGGCATCGCCTCTTTTCGTCTATAGACGGCAAACTGAAGGGCAGATGCTTACCGTGGTCGCGAACCTGTCATCTGCAGAGCATGCCGCCCCGCCGGAAACGGGCCACGGAACCCTTGCACTGTCGAACTACGCCGACGGCTCGCCGAACATCACCGCGCTACGTCCATGGGAGCTCGTCGTGCTCACCGGCGCGCCCGTACAGCCCCGATGAAGCGCATAACCGCGAGCCCGTCGATAGCGCTCGAAATGGGCTCATGCCCCGGGTCACGGACGCAGCGGACCGCGTCGGCAATCATGTTGGAGAAATAGCCCGTCTTCTCAATAGCCGGCGCCATGTCGTGCTGCAGAGACCGGTAGCCCTCGTAGAACGGACTCTCACCGCTGGCTTCGAAACTGAGAATACCGTTGCCCACCCGTATCCGCCCGCGCTCGAAGCAGAGCTCGAGCTCGAAGACAAGGTGGTCACGCTCGCTCCCCACTTCGATAACGACCGGGATCCGTTTCACCCTACCGAAGAGATACGCCGACGAGGTGCGGCTGCGCATGCGCCCGAAACGGCGGGCCGGATGAGCATGCCCCCCGACCAGAAAGTTGATGATGTCCACCATATGCGTACCGTCATGCAAGAGGACCTGATCGTGGCGTCGCTGACCGAAGTACAGTGTTCCCCGCACCGAGAGAAGGCGGCCGTAGGCCTCGCGGCGCACACACTCCCGAACGGCCAGGTAATCGGAGGAGTACCGGCGTTCATGGTTGGTGACTACGGTGATCTGCCCCGAGCGATGGAGCCGGGCGATGCGCTTCGCGGGGCCGAGGCGGTTTGCAAGCGGCTTCTCGCACACAGCAACGGTGACGCCGCCGAGGCCGGCCGCGCGGACCATGCGATAGTGAGAATCCGGATGAGTTGCCACGCAGAGCAGGTCGGGACGGGTATCGGCAATGAGCTCCTCGACGCGAGGATAGGTCGCCTCGCAGTCCCAGCGCTCGCGGAAGGCGGCGCGCCGGTTCTCATCGATGTCGCAGCCCCCGACAAGCTCGCAGTCTTCGTTTGCCGCGATTGCACCGGCGTGGGTTGCCGGCTTTTCGCGTAACCTATCGTCTTCGAGCAAGCTGCCGATGCGACCCAGGCCCACAACGGCACACCGCACCTTGTTGAGCGTGGCGGTCACCCGAGGAATACCTGCCCGTCGTCGTCGACAAGGAGAATGGTCTTGCAGCTCGAGCACCGGAAGCGGCCCGACCGCTGCGCCCGCAGCCGCGATGAGCACACGGGACAGGCAAAGCTGCGGGGAAAGGGTGTGACGCGCCTTCGCGCCCGGCCGGACTCGAGAACGCGGCGCGCATGATCGATGTTATCCGCGAATGCAAAGAACTCGCTGAACCCGAGAATCTGGAAAACTTCGTAGACCTTCGGTTGCACCTGCACCAGCGCGATATCGCCGCTCTTTGATTCCAGCACCTTCAGGAAGGCCACGAAGGTGCCGATGCCGGTGCTGGAAATATAAGCGAGTCCGCCACAGTGAAACACGAGCCGGTGGTATCCGCTGTCGATCACCTGGTTTATGCGCCGCTGAAACTGGTGAGAATTGTAGGTGTCGATGTAGCCCTTGAGGTAGAAGACGGCGCCGCCTTCAACACCTTCGAGCTCCGTCGCATCGATCGTGAGACTGTCGATGGACTGATTGTCGAAGTTGGCAATGGGCTTGCTACTCACGGTTTCCCCGTACCATAGGCTTCCAGGGAGCGATTATAGCAGCTTAGTCAGCGTTCGAAAACCCGCTGTCGACGACGCCGCTGTCGATGACGGTTACATCCCCCGCCCCCGCCCGCCCGGTACGCCCCCGGTCATCCTCGCGGAGCAGCGCACCGTACTCGTCGACGTCCACCGCCCGCCCGGTGATGACCGCCTCGCGACTTCGGACGCTGATTCTGCGCCCCAGCGTGGTAAGCAGCGCCGTCCACCGCTGCTGCAGCCCCGAATCCGACCGCCACCGGTCGAACTCCCGCGCAACCGCGCCGACCAGCTTCTCACGGTCGATCCCGCCTGCATCCGGGCCGTGTCGCGCGATACTCGTCGCCCGTCGCGCAAGCTCCTCCGATGCTCCGGCTACGGAGGTGAAGTCCAGGTTCACGTTTATGCCGATGCCCACGACGTAGTGGGCGGCGCCGGCGAGGGGCTGATGCTCGATGAGGATGCCGGCGACCTTGCGCCCGTCAATCTCCACGTCGTTCGGCCACTTCAGCCCCACGTGTCCGCTCACCAACGGCTGTATGGCCGAGGCGGCGGCAACTCCCGCCGCCTGGGGGAGTCCGACGGGTGACGGGCTGTCGACGATAAGGCTCATGGCGACCGACGTGCCGGGCGGCGTTTCCCAGCGGCGACCGAACCGACCGCGGCCGGCGGTCTGCTCGTCGGCCACGACGATTCCCGACCCCGGCGGTGAATCGGCGCTCTTCAGCCATGCACGGGCTGCTGCATTGGTGCTGTCAACCGACTCGTAGTAGCGCACCGTCCATCCCGAAAGCTCGCGAGTCAGGCGTTCGGCGTTCATCGGGCCTGAGGGCTGGCCTCGCGGCGCAGATCGCTCACGGCGTCCGCGCTGAACTCGTAGGTACTTCCGCAGTTCCAGCAGGTCGTTCTCAGCGGAAGCGGTCCGTTCTCCTCGATATCGGCGAGCTCGTCCGGTCCAAGCGCCACCAGGAATCGCGCGAAGCGCTCCCGACTGCAGGGACAACTGAACTCCACACCGCGCGTGCCCACTATCTCCGGGGAGAAGTCACTGAAATGGTTGTGAACAACATGTGCGGTCGTGTCGCCGGATGCAAAGAGCTGCCCGAGCGACGGAAGGTCCTTTATGATCTCCTCGAGCTCCATTCTGGTGTCGTCGGTGGCGCTCGGCATCGCCTGCACCAGCAACCCTCCGGCACCCTTCGCCCTGCCGTCCTCGTCGAACTGTATGCTCAGATTGAATGCCGTGGGCGTCTGCTCCGAGCGCAGGAAATAGTTGGCGAGGTCCTTGGCAATGCTCCGGTACTCGAGCTCCACCTGACCGGTGTAGGGCACGTACGCCCCCTGCGGGAAGCGCGTCACCGAGAGGAAGCCGCTGCCGATAAAGGGACCGGTATCGAAGCTCTCCAACGGCTCATCCACCTCGATAGAGTCGTTTCTCAGGTAGCCGCGCACCTCACCGTGCACGTTGGACTCTACGGTGATGCCGCCGACAGGGCCGTCGCCCTGGAAAGAGAGTGACATGCGGTCCCGGCTCTTCATCTGGGAGGTAAGAAGCCCCGCGGCCAGGTATGAATGGCCGAGCAGCAGCGTTTCCAGGACGCCAAGGTCATGATTGGCGCGCATCTGGTTTATCAGTTGCGTGCCGTTGAGCACTGCCCCGCGTACCGACCCTTCGTTCAGAAGGAATACGTCCATGCCGTCCCGGCTTATCTCGTCGAGGTGCTGATTCAGCGTTTCGTCTTGAATTTCGTGAAGTCTCATTCGACCCTCAATTTCGACACTGACGCGGCCCGGGTCAAGCCCGCAGGAACCGATCACAGAATCGGTCATTGATGTCGAGTAGATCCGCCGGCAGCCGCTCGCGGACATGCGCCTCGAGTTCAACGGGGATGTGCGGATCATGCGCCTGGGCGATGCTCCCCCCGATGCAGGCCTGGGTATCACTGTCGCCGCCGAGGGATACCGCAATTCTCACCGTGTCCTCCACCGTGCCACCTTCGAGAAACGCGATGATGGATTCCGGCACGGAGCCCTGACAGGTGACGTCGAAGGAGTAGCCCGGGCGAATGTCCTGCGCGCTGCGCGAGAGGTCGTAGCCGAAGCGTTCGGTGATCTCGGCGGCGATGTCCTCGGGGCTGGTGCCGTTTCGGGCCCGGAACAGGGCGAGAGCAGTCGCCTGCGCGCCTTTGATACCTTCGGGGTGATTATGCGTGCACGCGGCGCTCTGCTCGGCCTCGCTGAGCACCTTTTCAGCCGTATCGAAGGCCCAACCTACCGGGCTCACCCGCATCGCCGATCCGTTGCCGAAGCTGTTGTAGGGTCCGGCGGCGTCGGAGACGAACCATTTGCGGAAATTGCCGCCGTATCCGGCGTTCGGGTATCTGCGCGCGAAGTGCCGATACATCTCTGCGTAGTCGCCGCCCGCAAGGATAGCCTCGGCGGTCGCCATCGTAAGCACCGTGTCGTCGGTGAAGCGGGCGCGGGAGTCAATCAAGGCGAAGTCCGTACTCTTGGTGGGGCGTCCCTCGTAGATGGAGCCGACCACATCGCCGACCGCTGCTGCGAGAATCATATGCATCCTCCCTCCTGAAAAGCTACTATGCAGGCGGCATTTCGTGAATGACCTGTTGCCACGGACGCGCCGATTGGCGACGTTGTAGAGAGGAACGACACCGACCGAAAGGAACTGGATAGATGCCGGAGACCAATACCCTGACGTTTCACAACACCTTCACCACGCGGCGAGAAGCCTTCGTCCCGCGGACTGCAGACACGGTCCGCCTGTTCACCTGCGGGCCTTCGGTCTATCGACGGCAGCACCTGGGAAACTATCGGACCTTCCTCTTCGAAGATGTGCTGCAGCGCTACCTCGAGTACCGGGGATATGACGTGAAGCGGGGCATAAACTTCACCGATGTCGAAGACAAGGCCATCGAAGAGGCCAAAGAGCGCGGCGAGACTCTTACCGAGCTTACCCAGCCGGTCATTGACGAGTTCCTCGATTCCGCGCGCAAGCTCGGTATCAAGCTCCCCGACGGCGAGATACCCCGCGCCACCACTTCGGTCGAGGAGGCAGTTGGCATCATAGAGACCCTCGTCGAGCGGGGCCACGCCTATCACCACGACGGCAACGTCTATTACGATCCCCTCACCTTCGAGGGCTTCGGCGAGGTGTTCGGACTCGATATGAGCCGGTGGCCGAAACGGCGCTACCGGTTTTCGCGCGATACCTACGAGGGGCTGCGCTGGAACCTCGGCGATTTCATCCTCTGGCACGGCAACCTTGAGGACGACGGGTTCTCCTGGAACACGCGCCTCGGCCGGGGCCGCCCCGCGTGGAACGTTCAGGACCCTGCGATGATCTCCCGCGTGCTGGGCTACGAGATCGACATCCACTGCGGGGGCATCGATAACGTCTACCGGCACCACGACTACAATCGCGCCGTCATGGAGGGTGTGACGGGAACCGAGTTCTGCCACTACTGGATGCATGGCGAGCATCTGCTGCTCGAGGGGCGCAAGATGTCGAAATCGACGGGGAACGTCACCTATCCTTCCGACCTCTTCGAGAGAGGCTACAGCCCCGAGTCAGTCCGCTTCTCCCTGATCTACGGGCACTACCGCAAACGACTGAACATGACGGACAAACGCCTCGAGGAGTGCAGCGCCAAGCTCGAGAAGCTCCGGGACCTCGCAACCCGTACCACCTCACCCATCAGGGCCTCCACCGCCCGAGCCGCACGCCCGGAGTCCGAAGCACACCGCAGTGACCGGATCATCGAGGAGCTTCCGCGACAGTTCGCGCTCAACATGGACAACGACTTACAGCTCGGGCGAGCGGTTGATGACCTCACGGCAGTGCTCGAGCACATCGTCCGCCGCGGCAAAACCTTCGGACTGAGCGCCGACCAGGCCGCTCGCGTGCGTGAGCACCTCACGGCCGTGGACAGCGTGCTCGGGGTGATCTTCACCGGGTAACGCCAACGCCGACAATCAGGTGGCGGCGGGCCCTGGCCCCGCGGCCCTATGCCTCGCCGCCCTCTTCCTCATCCTCGCGCTCGGTCGGACGCGCGCCCTCCCGGATCTGCTTATCGGTATCGGCCCCGCGCTTCTGCAGCGTCTCCGCAAAGCTCGCGAATGTCCGACGCGCGTCGGCGAAGACGCTTCCTTCGGGGTACTCGCCTGTGCTCTCGTCGTACTCACCGGCGGTCCGGCCGGTAAGCTGCTCGATCCCCTCGGCGACCGTCGACACCGCCCAGACGTTGAAGTCACCGCGGTCAATGGCCTCAACGACATCTTCGCGGAGCATGAGATTCTGTTCATTACTCTGCGGAATTATCACGCCCTGGGATCCGTCGAGACCTCGCAGACTGCACACGTCGAAGAAACCCTCGATCTTCTCGTTTATGCCCCCGACGGCCTGGATCTCTCCGTGCTGGTTGACCGATCCCGTCACGGCGATGCTCTGGGAAATCGGAGCACCCGAAAGGGCCGACAGCAGGGCGTAGAGCTCCGCGCTCGAGGCGCTGTCGCCTTCAACCCCCTGGTAACTCTGCTCGAAGACTACCCGCCCGGACATGCTCATGGATTCCGTACGGCTGAAGGTGTTGGAAAGATAGCCGGTAAGGATCAGCACACCCTTGCTGTGTATCGGCCCGCCCAGCTTTGCCTCACGCTCGATATCGACGACACCGCTGCGACCAGGAGCCACGGTCGCGGTAATCCGGTTCGGACGCCCGAAGCTGTAATCACCGAGACTGACGACCGAGAGCCCGTTCACCTGACCGATCCGTGAGAAGGCGGTGTCGATAAGGAGCGTTCCCTCGTCGATGAGCTCCTGGATCTTCATCTTGATGAGATTCGAGCGATATACCTTCTCCTCGAGCGCGCGGTTCACGTGCTCGGCATCGACCTGCTGCGCGCCGGCGTCCGTCGCCCAGAAACTCGCTTCCCGCAGAACGTCGGATATGTTGCCGAACTCTGTGGAAAGCTTCTCCTTGTGGTCCGCACGCCGGGCGGCATATTCGAGCATCTTTGCCGCGCCCTCTCGGCTGAAGTGAAGCAGCCCCTCACGCTCGCAGTAGTGCGAGATGAACCCGATGAAGTTTCCGGTGTTCTCATCGCCGGCGTCCATCGTCACGTCGTAGTCCGCCTTCACCCGGAAGAGCTCCTGGAAATCGTCATCGTACTTCTGCAGCAGGTAATAAATCATCGGTTTGCCGATGAGGATCACCTTGAGATTCAGGGGGATCGGCTGGGGGCGCAGCGTTTTGATCGACATCAGGCCGAGCTGCTCCTGCCCCTCCTCGATCCGAAGCTCCCCGCTGCGCAGCGCACGTTTGAGCGCATCCCAGCTGTATACGTTTCGAAGAACGTCCTCAACCGGGAGTACCAGAAAGCCGCCGTTTGCCTGCAGCAGGGCTCCCGGCTTGATCAGGGTGAAGTCGGTGTTCAGGGCCCCCATCTGCATCTCTTTCTCGATCCGACCGACGAGGTTGTTGTAGTTG